>JAAVFS010000015.1 GCA_014800605.1 Bacteroidales bacterium
ACATCGTCGGTCTCGGCAATGTCGCGAGTTTTTTTACCAAACTGGTGATTCCAGGAGGTATAGTTGAGGCCGACGAGAGGGTAGAGGCAGAAGCGGCCCGACTTGGTGACGGCGAAGGGGAAATGCACGTTGATGTTGATGGCGAGCGCGTCGGTGCCCTTGCGGCGAGCGATGTAGGTCATGTCGGGGGCGATGCGGAGCAGTTTCGACGGGCGATACTGGAAGAAGATGCCGGCCTCGGCGCTATTGTTGCGCGTGTCGTAGCCGGCGATGATACCGAGCGACTTGCGAGGGAACTGAGGTTCACCGGCCGATAGGGAGTGAGGAGATGCAAATGCGATGATAGTCAGCAGAAAAGCTAAGAATTTGATAGATTTCATCGGTCATGAAGGTGTTAGTGATTCAAAGTTACAACAATCTAAAGGAAATTTTGTAACTTCGCAGTGAAAATTTTTTTTTAATCCGATGGATGTAAAGATAGAACAATCATGGAAAGAACGGCTCTCGGGAGAGTGGTCAAAGCCTTATTTTGAGGCGTTGGCCGCCCGGGTCAGAGCTGAATATGCAGCCGGCGAGGTGTTTCCTCCGGCCGGACGGATATTTGCCGCGCTGGATGCGACCCCGTTTGACGACGTGAAAGTGGTCATCCTCGGACAGGACCCCTATCATGACACGGGGCAGGCTAACGGTCTCTGCTTCTCGGTGGCACCAGGCGTGGCGCTTCCGCCATCACTCATTAATATTTTTAAGGAGGTCAGCGATGACACGGGTGCACCGGCACCGGCCAACGGCGACCTGACCCGCTGGGCGCGCCAGGGGGTGCTGCTTCTAAACTCGATCCTGACCGTCAGGGCGCATGCGGCCGCGTCGCATCGCGAGATAGGATGGGAGCAATTTACCGACGCGGTCATCCGCGCGCTGGCAACAGAGCGGAGCGGCATCGTCTTCATGCTCTGGGGGAGCTACGCGATCAAGAAGGGCGCGTTTATCGACCGCACCCGACACCTTGTGCTGGAGTCGTCGCATCCGTCGCCCCTCTCGGCCTACAGAGGCTTCTTCGGCAACCATCACTTCTCGCGCGCCAACGCCTATCTGAAGTCAAACAATCAGACCCCGATACAATGGTAAGACGCCTGCTGACATCGGTCATATTGCTTGCGGCCGGGCTCTCGGGCCTGGCATCCGGGGCGGAGGATACCCGTACGGCTGTCTTCGATCCGGACTTCTCGACGCTTCAGGTCTATGTCGACGAGGAAGTCTTGGCAGACCCGGTGATCACTCTCGACGGAAGCCGGAGGCTGACGGTGGAGTTTGACGAGCGGTCGTCGGATGTCAGGTATATGCGCTACTCGCTGACTCACTGCAATGCCGACTGGCAGCCATCCAACCTCGTCGCTACGGAATACATCGACGGATTTAATGAGGGGACGATAGATGAATATGACTTCTCGCGCGCGACGACCGTGCAGTATGTCCACTATCGCATCTCGCTGCCCAACGAGCAGATCCGATTCACCCACTCAGGCAACTACCTTCTGAAAGTCTACGATGAGACCGAGCCTGACGAGACACTGCTGCAGGCGCGATTCAAGGTCACGGAGCAGCGGGTGGCAATAGGCGCCGAGGTCACTTCGCGGACGGATGTAGACTATAATCGCGCGCACCAGCAGCTGAGTATCAGCGTCGACCCCGGGAAGATGCCGATGCAGGATGCCTTCAACGACTTCAAGGTGGTGGTCACCCAGAACAACAGGCCGGACAATGCGCGGACACTGATACACCCGATGAGGATGCAGGGAAACACGCTGATCTATGAGCATCTACCGGAGCTGATATTTGACGGCGGCAATGAGTACAGGCGCTTTGAGACCGTCTCGCTGCGCGTCCCGTCGATGAACGTAGAGTCAGTAGTGTATCAGCATCCCTACTATCATGCCGTCATAGCCGGCGACGGGGTAAGAGCTTATGAGCCATACTCCTATGACAGCACTCAGGCGGGGCGGTATGTGGTGCGCGAGATGGACGCCACGGACAGCGACACCGAGGCCGACTATGCCGTCACCTACTTCACGCTGTTTATGCCCCGACTCGAGGGGGTAGACATATATATAGAAGGAGACCTGACCAACCGGCGCCTGGACGACACGTCGAGGATGCGCTACAATGAGGAGTCGGGCGCCTATGAGAAGGCGATGCTGCTGAAGCAGGGGTCGTACAACTACCAGTACCTGGCTGTGCCCCGCGGATCGCAGACCGGCATGACGGCAACTGTCGAAGGAAACTTCTACAATACGGGCAATGAGTATCAGATAGCGGTCTACCGGCGCTTGCCATCGGAGCGAGCCGACCGCCTGATGGGCTATTCTACAATAATAATGCAATGAAAGAGGAACGCTATATGTTTCAGATACAAGATACTTTAGTCAGTCTCGATCTGGCGGAGCAGTTTTTCTGCTGCGACCTGGAGGCTTGCAAGGGGGAGTGCTGCATCGAGGGAGATGCGGGCGCCCCGGTGACGGATGCCGAAGTGGCCGAGATAGAGAAGGCGCTTCCCGTGATTTCCGAAGATATGCTTCCGGCCGGCCGGCGGGAGGTGGAGGAGAGCGGGGTCAGCTACATCGACTGCGAGGGTGACCGGGTGACGACGATCGTCGACGGCCGCAACTGCGCATTCACCTGCTACGCTCCCGGAGGGATCTGCCTCTGCGCTATCGAGAAGGCACGCAGGGCGGGCAAGATCTCGTTTCGCAAGCCGATGTCGTGCTACCTCTACCCGGTCAGAGTGACAGAATACCCGACCTTTACGGCGGTCAACTACCACCGATGGAAAATATGCCGGAGCGCTGAGGTCAACGGACGGAAGCTCGGCATCAGGCTCTATGAGTTTCTCAAGGATCCGCTGACGGAGCGATTCGGCAAGGAATGGTATGACGAGCTGGAGCTCTGCTGCAAGGAGTATCTGAAGACATACTCGAAGTAATCACCTGATTTAATGACAATAAAGATGGCTAAGAAAAAGAAAGAGAAGATCGTCACGAAGATCAAGGTGGGCGACTCACGCGTCAAGATGGATTCGGAGGGGCATCTGAGGGTGCGCCCGCGTCGCTACCGGCTGATGCTGCTTAATGAGGCTACGATGCGTCCGCGGATCTCATTCTCAACGGGTCGTGGCCGACTGATAGTGTGGACGGTCGTGACCGCTGTGGTCTTGGCTGTCATCGGCGCGCTGCTGCTTGGCGCCACCCCGCTTAAGAGGATCCTGCCGGGCTATCTCAAGAGGGCGCAACGCTCCGAGCTCTATTTGATGTCGGAGACGATTGACTCGATCAGGCAGGAGTCGGCCATCAATAGAGCATACATTGATAATATAGCGGCCGTATTCAGTGCGGATGTCGATCTGGACAGCGTGCGCCGCGCATCGGAGCAGGCGCTCGCCACTCAGGTCACCCCCCTTGACTCGCTGCTCTCGACGAGCCAGGAGGAGATTGACTTTGTGCGCCGCTATGAGCAGAGAGAGCGGTTTAACGCGTCGGTGCTCTCGCCGATCGCGGCCGAGGGTATGATCTTCTACCCTCCCGTGGCAGCATCGCCGATGGCAGAGTCTGTCGACGGCACGGGGCGCGTCACCCTGCAACTGCCGGCTTCGACCCCGGTCTCCGCCATGTATCGCGGCACGGTGGTCGACAGCTATTATACACCGTCACAGGGCTATACGCTCGTCATACAGCATCCCAACGAGTTCATAACGCGCTATTCGGGCTTGGCTACCAAGCTCGTGGACCGCGGAGAGAAGGTCAAGACCGGCGAGAGGATCGGCCTGACGACACCGTCGACGCAGAACAGCTCGCAGCGACTCCCGGTCACACTTGAGATGTGGCACAACGGGACCCAGCTTAACCCAAAACAATATGTAACATTCTGAACGATATGAGCATAACAATACTTGGAATAGAATCTTCATGCGATGATACCAGCGCAGCCGTAATCCGCGATGGTATCCTCCTGAGCAATGTCATAGCCTCGCAAAAAGTGCATGAGGAATATGGAGGCGTCGTGCCTGAGCTGGCATCCCGCGCCCATCAGCAGAACATTGTCCCCGTGGTCGACGCGGCTCTCAAGCGCGCCGGAGTCGATAAGGGTGACCTTGACGCGATAGCCTTCACCCGCGGACCGGGACTGCTCGGGTCGCTGCTGGTCGGCACCTCATTTGCCAAGGGGCTGTCGCTCGGACTGCGGATACCGATCGTCGACGTCAATCATCTGCACGGCCATGTGCTGAGCCACTTTGTCAGGAGAAAAGAGGACGATGTGGTGCCGGAATTTCCGTTTCTATGCCTGCTGATCTCGGGTGGCAACTCGCAGATCGTGCTCGTGCGCAGCTACAACGATATGGAGATACTGGGCCAGACCATCGACGACGCAGCCGGCGAGGCCTTCGACAAGTGCGCCAAGGTCATGGGGCTCCCTTATCCGGGTGGCCCGTATATCGACCGGCTGGCTGCCGAGGGTGATCCGAAGCGGTTCCGATTTGCCAAGCCACACATCCCGGGCCTGGACTACAGCTTCAGCGGACTGAAGACTTCATTCCTCTACACCCTGCGCGATGAGCTGAAAGCGGATCCCGATTTTCTGAAAAATAACATGGCCGACTTAGCAGCATCGCTTCAAGCTACGATCATCGACATCCTGCTCCACAAGCTCGACCTCGCTGTGAAGCAGACGGGGGTGAAGACTGTGGCGATAGGTGGGGGCGTGTCAGCTAATTCGGGCGTCAGACAGGCGATCGCCGACTACTGCGAGAGGCGAGGGCTTACCGCCTTTATCCCGGAGCGGGCTTTCACAACCGACAATGCTGCGATGGTGGCCATCGCGGGATATTACAAATATCTCGACAAGGAATTCTGTCGCTATGACTCCGCGCCTTTTGCGCGAGTAACCATGTAAACAGCCCATGATGAATATTGCTGTAATCGCTATCGGCGACGAACTGCTGCTCGGAAATGTGACCGATACAAACACGCCCTATATCGCTGCGGCTTCCGACCGAATCGGCCTGCGCATGGTCTATAGCTGCCATGTGGCTGACGACGCGGAGGAGATCTACGCGGCTATCGACCTCGCGATGTCGAAGGCTGACGTGGTCATCACGACGGGGGGACTCGGGCCGACCAAGGACGACATCACCAAGGAGGTGATGTGCAGGTATTTCGGCGGAGAGATGAGAAAAGATGAGGCTGTGGCGCGCCATGTCGAGGAGATATTCCGAAAGAAGGGGCTCCCGATGAACGAGTTGACTGCCACGCAGGCCATGGTGCCTGAAAGCTGTATCGTGGTGGAGAATGCGGTCGGGACGGCTCCCGTGATGTGGTTCGAGCTGGACGGAAAAGTGCTCGTGTCGATGCCGGGAGTGCCGCGCGAGATGCGCTATGTCTTGGATCATGAGGTGATACCGCGACTATGCTCTCGCTTTGAGCTGCAATCGGCGCAGCTGCACCATCTGTTCATAGCCACGGAGGGGATCAGCGAAAGCGACGTCAATACCAGCATTGAGACGATGGCCGATGATTCGGCGCTGAGGCGGGTGCATGTGGCGTATCTGCCGCAGACCGGCTATCTGAAATTGCGCCTGGATGCCGAGGATGCCGAGCTGCTCGGGGCCGCTGAGAGAGAGTTTTACAGCCAGTTTGGGGTGTATGTCATATTCAAAGGTGATATCACACCGGCTGAGGCGCTCGTTAACAGACTGAGAGCGTGTGGATTGACCGTGGCATCGGCGGAGAGCTGCACGGGCGGAAATATCGCCCACCAGCTGACACTGATCGCCGGCTGCTCCGATGTATATCAAGGTAGCGTTGTTTCCTACAGTAATGAGGTGAAAATGAATCTCTTGGGAGTCAGCAAGCATACGCTCGAAAGCTATGGCGCTGTCAGTGTGGAGGTCGCATATCAGATGGCCGAGGGCGTAGCAAAGGCTGTCGGCACAGACTGTGCGATGGCTACTTCCGGAATAGCCGGCCCCGGGGGCGCTACACCGGGGAAGCCTGTAGGTACGGTCTGCATCGCAGTGAAGACACCGAGCGGAACTACGTCGGATGTCTATCATTTCACCGGCGGCCGCAGCGAGGTGATCGCCCGCGCAACAGTAAAGGCTGTTACGTTATTGCTCAAAGGCTTGGGATGTCAAGCCACTCGGCTGTCTTGAAGTTGCGGTCGAGGTAGCGGCGCAGGAAGGCGCGGGTGTCGTCGACGATGACCTTGTCGGCGTCGAAATGCGTGTTATAAAGCAGATAAGCGAGCTCCATGTCGCGGCGCTTGAGGGCGTCGAGAGCTAAGAGAGTATGGCTTATAGATCCGAGGCGTCCGTTGGTCACGAGGGCGACGGGGAGGTGTCGTGTCAGTGGGTAGTCGATGGTCAGGAAGTCGTCGGTCAGGGGCACCATGAGTCCGCCGGCACCTTCGATCAGCACTACATCGTGGTTGGAATCGAGGCGGTCGGCAGCCGCGTCAATGACGCTCAGGTCTATGTCGCGATTGTCAATACGCGCGGCGAGTTGGGGTGAGCAGGGGTAGCTGAAAATCACGGGTGCGGTGGTGTGATCAAGGTCATCGGGGAGTAGACCGCAACCCATGAGCTTGCGGTGAACGTCGATGTCTTCTGAAAATTCGTGATTGCCGGTCTGGATGAATTTCATCGTGATGACGTCCTTGCCTTTGTCGGCCAGATGGCGTGCGAGGAAGCCGGTTGCATAGCTTTTTCCGGCATCAGTATCGATGCCGCTGATAAATATCTTCATGATTTCTTGAATATTAGGTAGAGGGTGGCATACTCCAGCTCGCGCAGTAAGTCTTCGGCGATAACGCGGCGGAGGGTAGCGGGTGAGACAGTGTTGCCGGAGCTGACGCCCGTGTGGCTGATGTGGCGCAAGAGGGCGGCGGTAGAGTCGAACGACACTGTTTTATGGATGGATTCTGATAGTAGTATGTCGCTATGGAATAGTGAGTTGCAAAGTATATTCGTATTTGAGTAGCGCAGGGTGGCACCGATCTCGCGCGAGAATGATTCGTAGGTACCGTCGACATAGAGGGCGATGGCGGCGAGCCCACCCGGACGGAGCACGCGCTCGATCTGCCTAACGCCATTGGCAGGGGAGTTGAACCATTGCAGGGTCGAGGCCGAGATGATGAGGTCGACGCTGTCGTCCGGGAGGGTTTTGAGGCGGACTTCGGCATCGTCGGTGATGCTAATGGCAGTGGGTAAACTGTTTAGGCAGGCATTTTCGGCGGGAGCGATGTCCCAGAGTTCGAGTCGATCGAAGGTGAGGGCATTGCAGTAGGCGGCGGTCAGTCGACCGGAGCCTGCTCCGATCTCAATGGCTGTCGAGAAATGGCGCTGGTCGGTGACACTCAGTAGCTTATATACAAGGTGGTCGGCGACTGAGTGCTGATAGCCGGCGTCGGCTTCATAGCCGTCGCGCGACGACTCGAAGCTATGGGCCACGCGATCTTTTTTTATCAGCAGATGGTCTATAATATGCTGAAAGCCGGGGAGATGGGGCGCGTCAAGTTCGATGGTGTCGTGTCCTTGCCAGGCGGCTCGCTGTGCAGCCGGCGGAAAGATCATGTCGCGCTGACCGATGACGGCGATGTCCCAATGATAGGGTGTGGGGGTGGCTTCTGAGGCACGGTCGCCGATGGCTTGCAACTCTTGCCGGAGCGACTCGATATCGCGTGCGGGCCTGACTTCGGCGAAGCTGCGGGCAGCGGATGCGGATCCGCACATTCGGCGGTTGAAGCGTTCGAGCGAGTCGGGAGTCAGGCCGCTCAGCGTGGCCTCAAAGATTGCGACCGGGATGCCAGCGGAGTCGCTGACGGGGGTGGGGGTGCCATTGACGGCTATGGAGAGCGTGATCGGCAGGCGGAGTGACTGCAGGAGCTGACCGGCAGCGCAAACGCCCATTGACCAGGCGATTACGACTATCTCAGAGTAGGACTTAAGACTGTCGGCATCCGGAAATGTAGGGTCGGTATAGTCCCATACGACAGCGATGTCGTAGCCATCGGCGCGGAGATGGCGGAACGGATTGGGATCCATCCCCCATCCGGCGAAGATGAGGAGCAGTCGGCCGGAGTTGTTGCTTTGTAGACGCAGGAATTTCATACGAGACTCTTAAGCGCATTAACCAGCATGTCGATATCGGCCGACGACATCGAGGCGCTCAGACTCAGCCTGAGTCGCTCGGTACCCGGGGGGACTGTCGGGGTGCGGATCGGAAGCACTTTGAGTCCGACCTCGGCGAGGCTGCGGGAAAGGGCGACTGCTTTGTGGCTGTCGCCGACTATGTAGGGCTGAATGTGGCTGGCTGGCGGGGGAGTAAGTGAGATAGGTGCGAGTCCGTCGGAGAGTTGATGCGACAGCTGCTTGAGGTGGACGCGCTCGGGATCCATTGAAAATATTTTCTCGAGAATGAATGTCGACCATGCGATATTGATGGGAGGGAGTGCGGTGGAGAATATGAAGGAGCGGGCCTTGTTGACGGCGACATCTCTGAGGGTAGAGCTCATGGCGGCGAAGGCACCGACGGATCCTGCTGCCTTGCCTAGTGTGCCGATGACGACATCAAACGCTTCGGGAGAGGATGAGGCCATGGCGAGCCCCAGACCTCGAGGCCCCTCCACGCCGAGGGCGTGCGCCTCGTCGAGGTAGATGACGATACCGGGATAGCGTTTCTTAAGCTCGATAAGTTCTTCGAGAGGGGCTTGGTCGCCATCCATCGAGTAGACGCTCTCGGCTACTATGAGGATGTTGTCGCCCGAGGGGCGCTCGCGCTTGATCAACTGCTCAAGGTGGGCGATATCGTTGTGGCGGAAGCGTGTGAATCGGCATTTGCTGAGCATGATGCCGTCGATGATGCTTGCGTGGACGAGGCGGTCGGCCAGGATGAGGGTGTTGCTGTCGGTGATGGCCGGGATGAGTCCTGAGTTGGCATGATAGCCGCTGTTGAAGGTCAGCACCGAGCGGTCATAGGCGGAGGAGAGCAGCGATTCAAAGTCGGCATAGCAGTCCTGGACGCGGGCGAGTAGTCGCGATGCGGCTGATGAGAAAGGTGCAGATGCTGCTTTGCCTGATGCGAGAAATTCGGCATGCAGGTCGGCGCGGTCGGTGATGCCGAGATAGTCGTTGGACGAGAAGTCGACCAGCGAGGAGAGGACGGAGTCGGGCGGCACGGTGCGGAAATTGCCACTCTCCCGGAGGGATGTAAGCAGGGTGTCGTAGTTCATAGTTCTGATACCATTTCGATAAGCTGACGGCATAGGTATCTGAGGTCGTCGTCGCCGATGATGTAGGGGGGCATGATGTAGACATTTCTGCCAAAGGGGCGGATCCAGACGCCACGCTCTACGCACTTTTTCTGAAACTCGCCGACATTGACCGGCTCGCGAGTCTCGACTACACCGATGGCTCCGAGCACTCTGACATCGGCCACGGCGGGGAGTGAGGCTGCCGGTGCAAGGCTCTCGCGGAGCACCTCCTGGATATGGGCTATGCGGCTGCTGACATCCTGACTCTCGAGCAGTCGGATTGAGGCTAAGGCCACAGCGCATGCGAGAGGATTGGCCATGAATGTGGGGCCGTGCATCATCACTCCGGCTTCGCCGCGGGAGATGGTGTCGGCCACTTCTCTGGTGGTTAGGACGGCGCTCATGGTCATGTAGCCGGCAGTCAGGCCTTTACCGATACACATGATGTCGGGCTCAACGCCGGCGTATTCGGATGCCCAGCGGCGGCCGGTGCGCCAGAAGCCGGTGGCTATCTCATCGAGTATCAGGTAGATGCCATACTCCTTGCATAGGGCGGCCGCCTGACGGAGATATTCGGGATGATAGAACCACATGCCGCCGGCTCCCTGTACGACCGGTTCCAGGATAAGGGCCGCGAGGGTGGAATGGTGTTTGCGGATGATCTCCTCGAGGGGCTTTATCTCGTCGGGATTCCACTCGCTGCCAAAGCGGCATCGGGGCTGCGGGGCAAAGAAGCGGACGGGGAGCGCCGGGCCAAATGCGCCATGCATTCCGGTAACGGGGTCGCAGACACTCATAGCATTCCATGTGTCGCCATGGTAGCCGGAGCGGATGGTGACAAAGTCGGTCTTGCGATGGTCGCCGCTGCGTGAAATTGCAGCCTGTACGGCCATCTTCATCGCTACTTCGACGGCTACCGACCCTGAGTCGGCATAAAAGATGTTGTGCATCGACTTGGGGGCTATCTTCAACAGCTCTTGGCCAAGCTCTACGGCAGGCTGATGGGTCAGTCCGCCGAACATGACGTGTGACATTTTGTCGATCTGTCGCTTGGCTGCTTCGTTGATTGCGGGATTGTTGTAGCCGTGGATCACACACCACCATGAGGCCATGCCATCAATGAGGCGGGTACCGTCGGCAAGGTATATGTAGGGACCTTCTGCATGGTCAACCATGTAAGTGGGCAGCGGGTCGATAGTGGAGGTGTAGGGGTGCCAGAGGTGCTCCCGATCCCAGCTGTTATGCAGTTCGTTGTTCATCATGTCTGAGTAATATAGTGCAAAATTACCAAAAATCAGCCAAAACCGCACGGCGCATCCGGAAAAATTGGAGGTCGGAATCTCTCGGCAATCAACTATTTGCCGCAATTGAGTGTTTTAGTAGTAAACTCATCACCAAAATGGCACGTATATATAAGAATCTGACTGAACTGATCGGCCACACTCCACTGCTGGAAGTGGAGGCCATCGAGAAGGCTTTGTCGCTGAAGGCGAAGGTAGTAGTAAAAATCGAATCGTTCAATCCCGGCGGTAGCGTCAAGGATCGTGCGGCGCTCTACATGATAGAGGATGCCGAGCGCGCCGGTAAGCTGCGCAAGGGTGCGATGATAATTGAGCCCACGAGTGGCAATACAGGTATCGGCCTGGCATGGATAGCCCGCGCAAAGGGGTATCAGCTCGTCCTTACGATGCCTGACACGATGAGCCTTGAGCGCCGCCAGTTGCTTGAGGCCTTGGGTGCGAAGATTTACCTGACTCCCGGCGCGGAGGGTATGAGCGGCTCGATCCGCAAGGCAGAGGAGCTGGCTGCGGAGAATCCGGGGTCAATGATAATGGGCCAATTTGACAATCCCGCCAATCCGGCTGCACATGCGGCCACGACAGCTGTCGAGATATGGGATGACACGGAGGGCCGCGTCGATATCTTCGTGGCCGGAGTGGGTACGGGTGGCACCGTCTCGGGTACGGGGCGCGGACTCAAGCTTCGCAATCCGGAGATCAAGGTGGTGGCCGTAGAGCCGTCGGAATCGCCTGTACTGTCGGGCGGTAAGGCCGGTCCTCACAAGATTCAGGGGATCGGTGCTGGATTTGTGCCGAAGAATTATGATGCGGCCGTGGTCGACGAGGTCATGCAGGTATCGTCGACCGATGCTATCGCGATGGCTCGTGAACTAGCTGCCCGGGAAGGACTTCTTGCCGGGGTATCATCGGGAGCCGCACTCGCAGCTGCTGTCCGGCTTGCGCAACTCGAAGAGAATCGCGGCAAGATGATCGTGGCCCTTCTGCCTGATACCGGCGACCGTTATCTGTCGACAGGCTTATTCGCTTAACACTATAATAGAAAAAACCGGGCAGACACCCATTGTGGGGTCTGCCCGGTATGATTTTGTCTGAGCGGAAAATCAGAGGTCGCGGACTGCACGGAGCGAGAGGCCCTGTGAGCGTCGGTCTTTGTTGACCTTGAATGTACGCTTGCCGTTGATGATAAACATGTACTGACCGTAGAGCGTGGGGTAGGTGTTGAGAGCGGAAGAAGC
>JAAVFS010000016.1 GCA_014800605.1 Bacteroidales bacterium
ATGATGGGCTCGGACTCTTCCTTAGCCCATTCATTTACAAATTTATAATAAATTTAGATACTAACAAAGTCTTAACTGTCGCCACATGTGTTAATGGGGAGAAATTAAAAAATGTGGGTGGGGATTGGGGAGATATTAAATATATTTTATAAATTTGTGAACCAAGTGTAGAAACGTAATGCTTACAAAAAGAAAAGAATACGATGTAATAATCATCGGAGGCGGAGCTACGGGCGCGGGCACGGCTCGCGATTGTGCGCTTCGCGGTCTGAGCGTGCTGCTGGTGGAGCGATATGACTTCACGGCGGGCGCTACCGGGCGTAATCACGGCCTGCTCCACAGCGGAGCGCGATATGCTGTCACTGACCGTGAGAGCGCTACGGAATGTATCAAGGAGAATATGATCCTGCGGCGGGTCGCGCGCCACTGTGTCGAGGAGACCGGTGGCCTCTTTATTACTCTGCCGGAGGATGACCTTGGATATCAGAAGCTTTTCGTCGACTCGTGTGAGGCTGCCGGCATCCATGCTGAGGTGATTGACCCGGAGCTGGCCAGGCGTCTTGAGCCGTCGGTCAATCCGGCTCTGACGGGTGCGGTCAAGGTACCCGACGGGGCTATCGACCCGTTCAGACTGACGACGGCTAATGTGGTCGATGCCACGATGCATGGCGCCGATGTCCTGACCTATCACGAAGTGGTCGGGCTGATCAAGAGCGGCGACCGCATCGAGGGTGTCAAGCTGATGGATGTGCGCACGGGCGCGCGTTCGGAGGCTCGCGGACGCCTCGTCATCAACGCCGGTGGCATCTGGGGCGCCGGGATAGCGGCCAAGGCGGGAGTGACTGTAAATATGTTCCCGGCCAAGGGGTCGCTGCTGATCTTCGGCCATAGAATCAACAATCTGGTGATCAATCGCTGCCGCAAGCCTGCAAATGCGGATATCCTCGTGCCGGGCGACACGATATGCCTTATCGGCACGACGAGCGATCGCGTTCCATATGACCAGATCGACCACATGACGGTCACCCCGGAGGAGGTCGACATCCTGATGGGTGAGGGCGCCAAGCTGGCCCCGTCGCTTGCCCACACCCGCATCCTGAGAGCCTACGCCGGCGTCAGGCCCCTTGTGGCGTCAGACGACGACCCGTCAGGCCGCTCGATAAGCCGCGGCATAGTCTGTCTGGACCACGCCACCCGCGATGGCCTCGAAGGTTTCATCACAGTCACCGGCGGCAAGCTGATGACCTATCGCCTGATGGCCGAGTGGGCCACCGACATGGCAATGCGCAAGCTCGGCGCTACTGACCCCGGATGCGTCACGGCCACCAAGCCTCTGCCTGGCTCCGAGCCTGCCGAGGTCAGGAAGGAAAAGAAGCGACTCAAGGGGTGGAACCGCCGCAAGTCGCACGTCATAGAGCTCTCGACCGAGCAGCTCGCGGCCGAGGGGCGCCACGGCACCCTGAGCCGCAAGATCGACACCCGCGATGCAGCGAGTGAAGCGCTCGTCTGCGAGTGTGAGCAGGTGTCGGTCGGCGAGGTCAATTATGCTATCAATGAGCTGCATGTCCACAATCTGCTCAACCTGCGCCGACGCACACGTCTGGGCATGGGTACCTGTCAGGGTCAGCTCTGCGCCTGCCGCGGCGCCGGACTTTTAGCCAAGGCCGGAGCTTGCGCCGATGCCGCGCTGGCCGATCTCGGATGGTTTATCAATGAGCGCTGGAAGGGGATGAGCCCCGTAGCATGGGGTGAGACCATAAAGGAGGTGCAGCTGATGTCGTGGCTCTATGAGGGAGTCGGAGGGCTGACCGAAGGGCGCCGTCAGCAGATGGACAGCGATATGGATTCTCAGCATGAAGCAAATACGGAGGATAAGAAATGAAATTTGACACTATAATAATAGGAGGCGGCCTCAGCGGCATGACAGCGGGCATCACGCTCGCACGCGCCGGACAGCGGGTAGCCATCTTTTCGACAGGCCAGAGTGCCCTGCAATTCAGCTCCGGCTCGATGGAGCTGCTCGGACAGCTCGACGGCGAGCCGGTGGAGCGCCCGACCGAAGCTTTTGACTCTCTACCCGAGAGCCACCCTTACCGTCGTATCGGCAAAGCGAAGTGGCTCGACCTGCTCGGCCACGTGCAGCCGATGCTGAGCGAAGCGGGAATCAACACGATAGGCGACACCTCGCGCAATCGCTGGCGCCTGACCCCCTTAGGCAAGATCAAGCCGGCATGGCTGACGCTTGACGACTTCGCCACATTCACGTCGCCCGACAAGCTCCCGTGGCGCAGCGTGGCACTGGTCAACATAACCGACTTTATCGACTTCTACCCCCGGTTTCTGGCTCCGACGCTTGAGCGCCGCGGCGTGAAGTGCCGGCAGGAGTCGGTGACTATACCGCGCCTGGAGAAGCTGCGCCGGAGTAGCACCGAGATGCGCGCCCCGACCGTCGCCCGACTCCTTGATGACGACGCCATACGCCAGATCGCAGGCCGACTCAATGTGATAGCCCGCGATGTCGATGCGCTGATCATGCCGGCTGTCGTCGGCCTTAGAGACGACCATCAGCTCACCCTGCTCCGCCGCCTGATCGTGAAGCCGGTTTACTTCGTGACCACAATGTCGGCCTCTGTCCCCGGCATCAGAATCCAGATGCAGCTCGATGCCTATTTCAAGAAGCTCGGCGGAATGCTGTTCCCTGGCGATACCGTAGTCAAAGCCAACATGGATGGCGACAAGATCCGCGCCGTCTACACCGTCAATCATGGCGACGAGCCGCTCGAAGCTGACAATTACATGCTCGCATCGGGGTCATTCTTCGGCAATGGCCTTGTAGCGCTCCCCGACCGGATCATAGAGCCGGTCCTCGGCCTTGATGTCGAGGCACCCGGTCTGCGCGCCGAGTGGTATAAGCCCGACCTCTATGATGCTCAGCCCTTTATGGCTTTCGGAGTCAAAAGCGACGAGAGCTTCCGGCCGTCACTCGACAGCCGGACCATCAGCAATCTATATGCCGTCGGCTCAATTCTCGGCGGCTGCAACCCCATCAAGGAGGGGTGCGGAGCCGGAGTCGCAATTCTGACAGCTATGTTTGCTGCCGATAAAATACTTGAATGAAAAACGCAATAACAGATGATAGATCAACTCAATATAAGCGAAAACAACTTTGAGCAGTGTATCAAGTGTACGGTATGCACCGTCTACTGCCCGGTGACGGCGGTCAATCCGCTCTATCCGGGTCCGAAGCAGGCCGGTCCTGACGGAGAGCGCTACCGACTCAAACACCGCGACTTCTATAATGAGGCCCTCAAATACTGCCTCAACTGCAAGCGATGCGAAGTGGCGTGTCCCTCAGGCGTGCGCATCAGCGACATAATCCTCTCGGCGCGCAATCGCTACAGCAAGGGCTCAGCCGGCGTGCGCGATCGCATGCTGGCCCACACCGACATGATGGGCGGCCTGGCCACACGACTGAGCCCGACGGTCAACGGCCTCCTGCGCCTGAAGCCCGTCAAGCTGGCTATGGACCTGACGCTGGGCATCGACCGCCGACGCACATTCCCGGCCTATACTCCCCGAAAGTTTACTACCTGGTATCGTCGCCACGCAGCCGAGCGTCAGGCACGCTTCGCCAATCAGGTGACCTACTTCCATGGCTGCTATGTCAACTACAATTTCCCGCGTCTGGGCAAGGACCTTATAAAGGTGATGAATGCCATCGGATGGGGCGTGCAGCTTATGAAGGATGAAAAATGTTGTGGAGTTGCCCGCATCGCCAACCGCCTCATCAAGCAGGCCACCGAGGCCGCCAAGGTCAATCTGCGCGAGATAGGCACAGCTGTCGACGCCGGCCGCGACGTCATCTCGACATCCTCGACCTGCGTGATGACCATGCGCGACGAGTATCCCCACGTGCTCGGCCTCGACAATTCGGCAGTGCGCGAAAGCATCATGACAGCCACCCGCTTCCTCTACAATCTGGTCGAGAGCGGACGCGTCAAGCTAGCCTTCAAGTCCGACTATCGTCTGCACGCAGCCTATCACACGCCCTGTCATCTTGTACGCCTGGGCTGGGGCGTGTATTCGACCGAGCTGCTCAAGATGATACCGGGACTGCAGCTGACCATCCTCGACTACAACTGCTGCGGCATAGCCGGAACCTATGGCTTCAAGAAAGAGAATTATGCTTACTCGCAGGCCATAGGCAAGCAGCTATTTGACTCGATAGCCGAGGCCGCGCCCGATATCGTGGCTACCGACTGCGAGACGTGTAAGTGGCAGATCGAGATGTCGACGGGGCTTAAAGTGGCCAACCCGATATCGATTATCGCCGATGCACTCGATGTTGAGGCCACCCGACAGTTAAATAATGTATCGACTCCTGCGGAGTAACCTTCATAGACAATAATACAATCATACAAACAGTATAGACTCACCATCATGTCGAAAAACGACCCTTACAGCTCGCTTGGAGCTGATCGCAAGCGCTTTATGTCGTGGCAGATGCGCACGATCCTGGTAACAATGATCGGCTATGCCATCTTCTACTTTGTCAGAAAGAATTTTTCGGTTGCCATGCCGGCTCTCTCGGCCGAATATGGCATTAACAACAAAAGCTTCGGCTGGATCATCATGGCAGGCTCCTTGGTCTATGGTGTCTCCCGCTTCGTCAACGGATACCTTGTCGACAGAATACGTGCGAAGGTGGTGATGGCAGTCGGACTGCTGCTGTGTGCCTTGTCAAACTTTGCTTTTGGCTTCGGTGCTGACCTGAGTTCATGGCTGACAGGAGTCAGCAACGGACCCCGAATGGTCGAGATGCTCATCCTGATCATGGGCGTGACTATCATTCTCAATCAGTATTTTCAGGGTCTCGGCTATCCTCCGTGTGCGCGCATTCTGCCCCACTGGATCCACCCCTCGGAGCTGGCGACCAAGATGTCGATATGGAATTGCAGCCACTCGATAGGCGCTGCCTTTGCCGTAGTGGTCTGCGGCTACATCCTCGGCCACTTCGGATCTGACCTCTCGGCTGACACCCATCTGCGCCTGACAATCTCCGAAAACCTTCTCGCCACCGGCACAACCCCTGCTGACCTCGAGCGAAATGTCACCACATTCATCACCCACGTGGGCGCGTGGAAATGGTGCTTCTGGCTGCCGGCATGTCTGGCTGTAGCCGGAGCGATCGGCATATTCTTCGGTCTGAAAGATGATCCTAAGGAAGCCGGCCTCCCCGACCTCCCCGGCACGAGCCTCGGCAACTACAAAGGCGCGAAAAACAAGGCTGCACGCCGCAAGTTTGAGTCGGTCATGGTGTGGCGCAACCGCTGGGTCTGGACATTCTGCATCGCCAATCTGTTTGTCTACGTAGTCAGAATGGGTATCCTTGACTGGGGCCCGAAATTCCTGACCGAGAGCCGCGGACTGTCGATCGGCAGCGCTACCTGGTCGGTAGCCGCCTTTGAGATAGCCGGCGTGGTCGGCACCCTGTTCGCCGGATGGGCCACTGACAAGCTCTTCCACGGCAAGGGGCATCGTATGTGCGTGTTCTGCATGCTCGGCGCGGCCATCTTTATGACGATCTTCCGATTCCTTCCCGAGACCACAAGCCTGACATGGACCGTCCTCGTGCTCGTCGGAGCCGGATTCTGCATCTACGGCCCGCAGGCGCTGATCGGCATCGAGCTTGGTAATCAGGCTACCAAAGAGGCCTCAGCCCGTGCTAACGGACTCGCCGGCATTCTGGGTTATCTCGGCGCCGGTCTCTCCGGTCTGCTCGTGGGCTATGTGGCCGATGCAGCCGGATGGACGATGGTATTCCAGTCGATTATCATCGTGGCTGTCATCGGTATGGTGATCCTGCTGACAATGTGGCGTGCCCCTCGCGACGGCTATGAGCGCGCCGCCTCTATCGACTATTCAGATGTGAAATCAGACAAAGAATAAACCAATGAACGACAAGATAATAACTGACCTCAGCCACGACGGCCTGATGGCTGCCTGCCGCCGTATCAAGCATGTCACTCTAGATATGGACGGCACCATCTATCTCGGTGCCAATCTCTTCCCATGGACCCTCGGCTTCCTGCAGCAGCTCAGAGACAACGGCATCGGATATTCATTCCTGACCAATAACCCCACCAAGTCGGTCGGCGACTATCTGAAAAAACTCTCCAAGCTCGGCATCGAGGCTAAGCCGGAAGAGGTCTACACTACCGCCGTAGCCACGATCGACTATCTGCGTCTCCATCTGCCGGAGGCCAAGCGCCTGTTTATCATGGGTACCCCGAGCATGGTAGCCGAGTTTGAGGCCGCCGGATACGAGAGCGTAGCCGATGACCACGCGGAGCGCCCGGACGCACTTATCGTAGCCTTCGATATGACGCTGACCTACGACCGCCTCTGCCGCGCAGCATGGTGGGCATCGCAGGGAGTCCCCTATATCGCTACCAACCCTGACCGCGTATGCCCGACCGATCTCCCGACCATCCTTGTCGACTGTGGATCGATGACCGAGTGCATCCACCACGCTACGGGGCGCTACCCCGACGTCGTCATCGGCAAGCCTAACCCCGACATGCTCCGCTGCATCATGGAAAAGCGCGGCCTGGAGCCTGACGAAGTGGCCATGTGCGGCGACCGCATATATACCGACGTAGCCTCCGCGCGCAATGCCGGCGCCCTCGGGGTGCTCGTGCTCTCTGGCGAGACCACGCTGGAGACAGCCATGGCCCACGACCCCCGTCCGGCTATCACAGCTGCTACTGTGGCTGACTTTGGTAATCTGTTAATCGAGTCAAGAAAATAAGTATGAAAAAGTTGATATTCAGTCTGATGGCAGCTATCGGCTGCTTCAGCGTAAAGGCCGTAGAGCCCATCGTAATCCAATTGCACCCCGACTCAGAGGAGAGCCCGACACTCTGGGTCTATCCCGCTGAAAATGGTGACGGCACAGCTATCATCAGCTGCCCCGGCGGCGCCTATGGCTGGCACGCTATGGACCATGAGGGACACGAATTTGCCCCGTGGCTCAACGAAAACAGCATCACCTACGCCGTGCTCCGCTATCGCCTGCCGCAGGGACGCCACGACGTACCCTCGGCTGATGCTATGGAGGCTATCCGGCTGATGCGTAGCCATGCAGCTGAATGGAAGGCTGATAAGGTCGGCATCATGGGTTTCTCCGCCGGCGGCCATCTCGCTTCCACCGTCGCCACTCATGCTACAGGCGACTCTCGCCCCGACTTCCAGATACTTTTTTATCCGGTCATCACGATGAACCCATCCTACTCCCACCCGCTGACCCATGACAACCTGCTCGGCGACTCTGCGACAGTGGCGATGGAGTCATATTACTCCAACGAACTTCAGGTGTCGGCGACTACACCTCCGGCGTTGATCCTCAGCTCATGGGACGATGACGCCGTGCATATCTCCAACACCCTCAACTATTCGCGCGCGCTGGCTGCAGCCGGAGTGCCCGCATCGGTCTACATTTTCCCGACGGGTGGCCACGGTTGGGGCTTCCACGACACGTTCCCCTACAAGCCGGTTTGGCAGACCGTATTCCTCGCTTGGCTTAAGAGCCTGTAAGACCCTTGGCATAAATTTTGTAGGTTAGGCGGATTTCAACTACCTTTGTGGAGAGAATAGCAAACCACAAATATCAGGGAGTACCATCCCCCTTATGCCATGAATTTACGCAAAGTTGTTTTTTTATTAGTCGGAGCAGGGATATGTATTCCTGCTCTGGGAGGTGTCAGAAACGCTGAGAGTGTCAACAGCCCGGACGGTAAGGTGAGCGTCACCGTAATGGGTGACAGCTTAGCTCGCTATGAGGTCCGTCTTGACGATCAGTTGATGATCGAGCCGTCGGCTCTCGGCCTGGTGACCAATCTGAAAGGTGGCGGGATATTGACGCTCGACTCTGTGTCGGAGGTCAGACTCCTCACTGATCGCTACGAGCTCCCCACCGGCAAGCGCGCTGTCGTCGACTCGAGGGCGTCGGAGCGCTTCTTTCACTTTGGCCGAGACGGCCGGAAGGCTATGGATGTAGAGTTTCGCGTGTCAGACGCGTATGTGGCGTTCCGCTATAAAGTCTATCCGCAGGGTGAGACACTCTGCGCCGTCGTCAGCGAGGAAGATACGGAGTTTGTCGTGCCGGAGAATACCCGGGCATACGTGTGTCCCCAGATGTCTCCGATGTCAGGTTGGGCCCGCACAGCACCCAGCTATGAGACCCACTATCAGGTCGATGTGGCTCTCGACAGCCTGAGCCGTGTGGCCGCTCCTGATGGCTACTCGTTCCCATGCCTGTTCAGGGTCGGAGATGCCGGCTGGATGCTTATCTCCGAGACTGGTATCGCCGGCGACTATTGCGCCTCGCATCTTGACTATGAGGGGGATCGCATATTCAAAATCGCATATCCTGATCCGGCCGAGCAGAATGGCTTTGGCACTACCGGTGCTGCCATAGCGCTCCCGGGCTACACGCCGTGGCGTATCGTGATGCTCGGTAAGACGCTCGCTCCGATCGTGGAGACCACAGCGCCGTGGGACCTCGTCGAACAGCTCTATGTGCCTTCCCTCGACTATCAGTATGGCAAAGGGACCTGGAGCTGGATCATGAAGATGGATCCCAGCTGCAACTTTGACGAGCAGAAAAGCTATATCGACTTTGCCGCCGAGATGGGCTATTCGAGCGTGCTTGTCGATGCTCTTTGGGACACCCAGATCGGCTATGAGGGTATCGAGGAGCTGGCACGCTACGGACGCGACAAAGGGGTGTCGCTCTACCTCTGGTATAACTCTAACGGCACATGGAACGACGCTCCCCAGGGTCCCCGCGGCGTGATGAATGATATCGTAAAGCGCCGCAAAGATATGCGCTGGATGGCTCAGAATGGAGTCCGCGGCATCAAGGTCGATTTCTTCGGAGGCGACAAGCAGGAGACCATGCGTCTCTACCACGACATTCTCGCGGATGCCAACGACTATGGCCTGCTGGTGATCTTCCATGGCTGTACTCTCCCACGCGGATGGGAGCGGATGTATCCCAACTTTGTGGCATCCGAAGCCGTCCGCGCAAGTGAGAATCTTCATTTCTCTCAGGCTGACTGCGACCTGGAGGCTCTCAACGCCGCTCTCCACCCGTTTATCCGTAACACAGTGGGAAGCATGGACTTCGGAGGAAGCGCTCTCAATCAGTTCTACAACTCAAAAAATAAGCCAGACAAAGGCTCGCAACGACGCACGTCCGATGTGTTTGCCCTCGCTACGGCCGTCCTTTTCCAGAGTCCGACACAGCATTTCGCCCTCGCTCCCAACAATCTCGACGACGCTCCGGCGTGGGCCATCGACTTTATGAAAAGCGTTCCGACACTCTGGGATGAGACACGATTTGTCGAGGGTCGTCCGGGAGAGTATGTCGTCATGGAGCGACGTGCCGGCGATACCTACTACCTTGTCGGTGTCAATGCAGGCCCCGAAGCCCGGAAGCTGACGATGAACTTACCGACCTCACAGGGCGTTGTAAAGGGTGAATTATACACCGACGATGCCGCGCTCGCAGGGAGTGTCAAGACTGTCAGCCTTAATCGTAAGGGTCAGCTGAAAGTCGTCATGCCGGCTGAGGGTGGCTTTGTCTATAAATATACAGTAGAATGATGAAAATCAAAGAGATATACTCATTTCTAAAGGATATAAGCAAGCATAACGACCGCGAGTGGTTTGCGGCCAATAAGGAGCGCTATCAGGCGGTAAAAGCCGAGGTGGAGGAGCTCACTCGCCAGCTCATATCGAGAGTGGCTGTCGAAGATCCGCGCGCGGCGATGCTGAGCGTGGCCGACTGCACATATCGCATCTATCGCGATACTCGTTTTTCGCAGGATAAAACACCATACAAGACCCACATCGGCATATTTGTCAATCCGCCGTTTGGCAAGAAGGGCGATACAGCCGGCTACTATCTGCACCTGGAGCCGGGCAGCACCGCTTTCTATGTCGGCAGCTATTGCCTTCCGCCCGATAAGCTCAGGGTGCTCCGTGGTGAGATCTATGCCAATATCGACGAATACTTGGAGATAGTTGATGACCCGGCTTTTCGCGCTCTCTATCCGGTGGTCGGCGACGATCCGCTCAAGACAGCGCCCAAAGGCTTCCCGAAGGATTGGCCATATATCGACTATCTCAAGCCGCGACATTTCGGTGTCAACGCACTGTTGCCTGACGACTTCCTTGACAAGAATGGAGTAGACGGACTGATACCCTACATAGAGCAGGGGGCCCGTTACAACCGCTTCTGCAACTTTACCCTCGACCCCGAGGACTGATCGCCCCGGGGAGAACCGTGTGAGGCTGATCGCCGCGAGGTTATTTCTCTAAGAGAGAGTGGCTGAGCGCGGTGAGCTGCGCGATGGTCTCTTCTGTCATGCGGCCGCGGAGGGTGATGGTGGGCTCGACGATGGTGATGTCCTTCATCTGCTCAAACATGGCGCGCATCTTTCGGCCGGCTGCCGGTGCCCACAGCCCATTTTCAACGATGGCTATACGGCGTGAGCGGAATCCCTTGATAGCCAGATGGTGGATGAAGTCGTGAACCGGCGGGAAGATCTCTCCGTCGTAGGTCGGCGACATCACTACGAGGTGGCTCATGCGGAATGCGTCCTCGACGGCTTCCGACAGGTCGTGGCGCGAAAGGTCGATGACTTTGACTTTCGGAGCGCCGGCCGCGACGAGCAGCTCACGGAGCTTTTGTGCGGCTTCGCCGGTCATGCCATGGATTGAGCCGTAGGCTATCAGCACGCCGTCGGTCTCCACGTCGTAGGCTGCCCATGAGCGGTAGAGAGAGAGGTATTCGGTAAGATCCCCTTCGAGTACGGGGCCGTGGAGCGGGGCTATGGTGTCGATTTCTTTGCCGGTGAGCTTGCGAAGGACGGTCTGTACAGGCTGTCCGTATTTGCCTACGATGTTGAAGTAGTAGCGGCGTGCTTCGTGAGCCCAGGGGAGAGTGGGGTCGGGAGCTCCGAAGCGGCCGAAGCCGTCGGCAGAGAATAGGGTGTTGGCAGTGGCATCATAGACCATCATGACCTCGGGCCAGTGGACCATCGGCGCGGTGACGAATGTCAGTTCGTGGTGGCCGAGCGACATCGTGTCGCCGTCGGCTTTCGTGTCGATGCGGTCAGCGTAGGCAGAGCAGTCAGTCAGCAGCGGGAGCATCTTCAGGGCTGCGGCTGTGCATATCAGGCGGCATTCCGGGTAGCGCTCCATGACCCAGCGTATCTGCGACGAATGGTCGGGCTCGAGATGCTGCACGATCAGATAGTCAGGCTGACGGTCGCCGAGTATTTCGAGCAGATTTGTGCGCCAGTCGTCGTCCTTGCGCTGGTCGACAGTGTCGATGAGCGCTATCTTATCGTCGAGGATGATGTAGGAGTTGTATGTAATACCTTCCGGTACAGGATATTGGCTTTCAAATAGGTCGATATCGTGATCGTATACGCTTAATTCTTTGATGTCTGCGTGCATTGTTTCGTGTTCTTACGGTTTATGCTGACAAAGATAGTCAATTTTTCCAAAAGCCGGTCTCGCAACCTGAATAAATCGGGGTCGGCGTCTTAGCGATTGCTGATGTAGCGTTCGTAGTAGGAGAAGATGACGGCGGTGGCCGGGAGCGCTATCAGCATTCCGAGGATGCCGAGCAGGCTGCCCCACACTGACAGCGCGAGCAGGATGATGGCGGGGTTGAGCCCCATCGCTTTGCCGAGTACGCGAGGTGTCAGGATGTAGTCGCAGATAGTCTGGCTGAATACATAGACCAGCAGGCACTTGGCCAGCTCCGACCAGAATGAGACTTCGCCGCCGAGCGAGGTGATGAAGCAGATGATCGCAACCGGGATGATGGTCACATACTGGAAGTAGGGGATCATGTAGAGGGTGCCGACGGTGATGCCCATTATGATCGCCATCGGGAGCCCTACGATGCTGAAGCCGATGGAGTAGAGCACCATAGCGCAGAGTGCCATGAGTCCCTGTCCGCGGAAATAGTGGTTCATGGCGTCCTTGACATCGTTGATGACAGTCATGACCTGCTTACGATATTTGCGCGGAGCTATCTTCTTGAATCCTGTCGAGATCTCGTCGTAGTAGAGCATGATAAAGATTATGTAGATAAACATCAGCAGCCACTCCAGCATGTGGAAGAGCGCCATGACGACAGCCGAGACTATCGTCTGTCCGCGTGAGATCAGGCTGTCGAGCTTGCCGCTTTCGATCAGGGTGTCAATCTGCTGGCGGTCGAGCTTGTCGATGATGTCGGTGACGAATTTCGGTATGAGGGGTGTGTTGTGGGAGTGTGCGTTGTATTCATCGACGAGGTGGCAGAGCGATTGTGTCTCTTTTATTATCAGCGGGACGATAAAGTAGGCGAGCAAAGCCACTGCGGTCAGTACCTCGAAAAGTGTTGCCCATACAGCCATATAGTGTTGAGAGAGATGGAGGTATCGACGGTTGAGTCCGACGATCGGGCGGAGCATGTAGGAGATCACGCAGGCGGCGAGAAACGGCAGGATGGCACCTGATAGCTGTCCGAGCAGCATGATGAGGCCGACGGTGATGGTGACGCCGATGATCAGCTGCATGATGCGGTCGGTAGTCCAGTAGGTGGCTTTGTTTTCGGGCATGTCTTTAGGAGGGTTTTAGTAGGTGAGGCCTACGTTGTCGATCCAGAGCGTCAGTCCGGGGGTACCGATATAGGCTTTGCCCGATGCGGCTGAGGCCATGACGAGCATGTGGGTCGGGGTTGCGTCGGGCGAGTCCCAGCCTACCTCCTTGACGGGCACCATCTTGCCGCGGCTGTTGCGGGCGTAGTAGCTGTCGGCTTCGGGTATCAGACCCATGTAAGGCTGATATCCGGGGGCGTTGGTGATGTCGCCATACTGTACGGCGATTTCGTGGCCGTTGACCCATCCTTTGGTCGATTTGCCGAATCGCTCGCGCCCTGTACCTACGCGCTTTGCGTAGATATTGCCGTCGGCATCCTCCCAGCGGCGCTGCAGGATAATGAATACCTCGGCATTGTCGCGGCCGGGGAGTGTCTTTTTGCGGCCGAATCCGCTGGAGTAGATGCGCGAGTCTTCTTTGGGCATCTCGAGGCGATAGTCGAAGCGGAGCGTCTTGGGTCGCTTGGTGAAGGGGATGCCCATGACCATGTGGCTGTAGGGGTCGCTGGTCGACGAGACAGGTTCGATCATCTCGCCCAGGAAGATTGAGCCGCCGACGAGCACGTCGATATTGATGATGCCGACCGCCTTGCAGCGCTCGATGATGGTCTCAAGCTTGGCAGCGCGGTTGCGTCCGGAGCGTGTGTCGGGCCATACGGCGTTGGAGGTCTTGACAATCCCTTTGACCTTGGCGAGGACATTAGATGTGGCCCACGGAGAGCCGCCGGTCGGTTCGTAGGGGATGTCCCCTTTGACTGTCTTCTCGGGAGCAATTTCGTAGATATTACGTGTGTTGCCGCCCAGGAGGAAGCTCTCCTTGATCTCGCGGGTCTGCCATCGGTCCATGTCGCCAAACGGGAGAAGCTCAAATTTCTGAGCTCGGGCGGCGGGAAGCATTGCGACTGCGGCAACAGTTGCCAATAATATTTTTTTCATTTTAATTTTTAAAGTAATAGCAGAAACGTGCCTGCAAATTTAGCTTATTGGCCTCAAATATGCAAATATACAGACTATATTGGTTAGCCCGTCGGGTGAACACTCGCGCCAGCGAAAGTGTTAGAATGTAAATATGAATTCATCACCTGATAATTGAAGAACGATATGTCTTCCACTGCTGCTACACCTGCTTTCAAGCCCGCTCACCGCGGCGACGCCATTCTGAAAGCGTTTAATTTCGTTGTGCTGATCCTCTCCGGCCTGTTGATCGTGTGGATCACGCTCGATACATTTAATAATGTCAACTTCCTGGAGAGCCACCACTACATGACCTTCCAGTTTTGGGTTTGTATCGTCTTTATAGCCGATTTTTTCGTGGGCCTCTTCTATGCCGACCGCAAGTGGCGCTACTTCCGTCGCCGGCTGATCTTCCTGCTGTTGTCAATACCGTATCTCAACATTATTCACCACACCGGCATGCAGCTCGACCACGGGGAGGTCTACTTCCTGCGCTTTATCCCGCTGGCCCGAGCTGCCTTGGCTATGTCGATCGTGATCGGATATATGTCGGCCAATGCTGTGACGAGCCTCTGTATATCCTATCTGACTATTATCGTCTTCGTGACCTATTTCTGCTCGCTTATCTTCTATCAGCGCGAAGCGGGTTTGAATCCCGATGTCCACACCTACTGGACGGCTCTCTGGTGGTCGGCGATGAATATGACGACCGTCGGGTCATCAATCGAGCCGGTGACGGTAGCCGGAAAGATAGTCGAGGTGATCCTTCCTATCTGCGGCATGATTATCTTCCCGCTCTTTACCGTCTATCTGACCAACTATGTGACCGGCATCTATGGTCAGAATCGTCAGAATTCGTCCGACCCTGACGCCGACAAAAAAACAGCAGCCAAGTAAGCGTGTTTACTCAGCTGCCGTCCTGTAGAATATTCTGTTTTAGCCTTAGCTCGTGCGTGTGCGTGTGAAGGTGACTACATTGTCGGAGCCATTGGCTACGAAGTTGTTATTTTCTTCCTGAATCCATACGCGAACCGTGATTGTGGAGCCCACGGCCACACCCATGTCCTGGAGTGAGCGCACGGTCAGCATACGGCAGCGTATGCGGTGGGCGGTGATGTTGCCATTCTCGTCATAGACGATTGTTCCCTGGTCATCCGTGTCATGAGCATTGTTGATCGGAGTGTTGTAGTTGGCAAGGGTCACGGTCTTCACGTATTTGATGCGCGTGTCGCCCTGAACACTCGGGAAGAATGACGGGCCTTCAGTCACCGACATGTTGCCGTAGAAGTCGTTTTCGATGTTCTGACGGTCAGATTCGAGGATGAATTTCAGTGGGAAAATGGATTCCGGCAGGTCGTTGGGGATGTCAAAGAAGATAGTCAGTGGAGCCTGAGCGTCCTGGCTTACTGTGCCGTAATTGGTAGCACCGGTAGTCCAGTTGGCGAGTCGAGCGCCATATTCGCGCAGGTTGCGGTAGGTCCACTTCTGGTGGAGGCTCATATTGATTGTACGACCAAGGCCGTCCTTGTTGACGATCGTGAATTGCTGAGTCTTGGTCTCGGAGGTAGCTTTGTAGCAGGTGATTGTGATGGTACGCCAGCCGTCGGGATCGTCGGTGGTGCCTTTTGAGACGTGTTTGATGACGTCACCCGGCTCGAGTCCTACGAATGTGACGTTCGAGTCGTCGTTGTAGTATTTTCGGTCTGTGACGTCACGGTATTTGTACTTAAACTCGATGACTTCTTCATTGGCTGCATCGGTGAGCACCATATTGGTAGCCGATACATATACGATCTGTTTGCCGTCGGACATATTGAGCATATGGCTTGTATCGACCGAGAAGGATACGTTGTTGGAGACGATGCCGTTGGATGCTTCGTGGGCTGATTCATAGCCGTCGCGTTCGACCTTGGTCAGTGTGACGTTGTAGTGGAAGTTGCGCAGGATGTTGTAGTTGCGGAATACGCCGTCGGCATCGTTTTTGCCAAGGTCGAGCTTGTAGTAGTTCATCTTGCCGTTGCGCAGACCGCAGACTATGAGGAATGTGCGGCGGTCAAGCGAGTAGGGGCGCTCGTAGAGGTATTCGGGATCGGTCGAGAGGACGGGATCCCATCCGGATGGCTGATTGTCGAAGTCGGTGCCGGAGGGGAGGATACCTGAATAGGAAGCCTTGATCTCATCGTAGCTTGGGGTAGCTCCGGCGGCATTGATGAATTCGGGGAATTTAAGGGTCTTGGGGTTCCACGGTGCGATGGTGCCTGCTGTGGGGAGGTTCATCACCACAAATCCCTGATAGTCGAAGCCGGGGTCGGTGCAGTTTACGGTGATTTTGGCGAAGTTTCTGACGAGCTGCACCTTGGTCAGCTTGTCGATTAGCTCCTGATTGGGGAGCCAGGAGCCATCGTCGGCCTCAGAGCTGTAGCCGTTGGGGAAGGATATGCGCCGCCAGTAGGCATCGGTGCCGTTGGAGACGGTCAGGTGGGGGATGACTTCGGCTTCAAGACCATACTCGACGGTGAGCTCTTCGTCGTCAGGTATGGCTATGAGGTGCATGATCTTGGCGTCGTCGGTAGCCATCAGCTTTACGCGGAAGGTGACAAGGCCGTCGCTTGCCACCTCCTGCTCAGCCTGATAGACGCGGGTCAGTGTGTTGGTGACTGTAGAGCCGTGATCGTCAAACTCGATCAGGTAAAGGTGTAGAGCGCCATAGTCGGGCTGGTCGGCCATCGCGCGGCCTCTCATCTCGGCTATCTCGGGGACATCGAGTGATACTTCGAGTGTGATCTCGTCGCCGTCGACCCGTATGTCGCCGTAGTCGTGGGCGCCGGTAGGCATCGAGTCGGAGCAGGCTGACATGAAGGCAGCTCCGATGAGTATTATTATATATTGGAGATATCGGGTATTCATACTTGCAAGTAACATTGTCGGGTTAAATTCCATCTCTCTTGGCATCGCCCCATCTGAATGGATATTCGGGATAGGTCTGACCGGCGGGTGGCGCTTTGTCGATCATTTGGCTACCCCAATACCATTCATCGTAGACGAAGCGTGCGCGCTGATAGTTGGAGACCGTAGTATTGCGGTTTGTTTGCAGCGATGGAGTCTGGTTGGGATCGCTCTTTCCGGGTACGACGGCTTCACCTTGGGCGCACCAGTAATACCATGTAGTAGTACCCGAGCGACCAAAGAGGCGCGGAATCTTGTATTGGGCAGACAGGTTGATGATGAACTCTACCTCTCCATAGGTCGGAAGGCGCCAGCGTCCGGCCGGATAGCCCATCTCCTGGAAGGCGGCGGCACGCAGGCGAGCTCTGATGAAGTTCAGACCCGGTCCTGTGCCTGCATAGCTGGAGCAGATACGGAATTTCGGCGCGATCATATACTGTGTGGCTTCTCCGGGCTGAGTAGGATAGTAGTAGCTGAGAGATCGTGTGCCACCCTCTATAGAGGGCGCATCGACGAATCCGAAACCGCTTGCAACCGTATAAGCATGGTCAAGATACTCGACATTAATATTAGCCGGATCCATGCTTGCCGCCTCCAGATTGTTGTTGATCAGCTGTCGGCGCGGGTCGCCGATCTGATACTTCGTGTCGGTCGGGAGAGTTGATATTGTGATGACATACAGATTCGGGTTCCAGTTCAAGTTCCCGTC
Organism: Bacteroidales bacterium; assembly: GCA_014800605.1. Lineage (GTDB taxonomy): Bacteria > Bacteroidota > Bacteroidia > Bacteroidales > Muribaculaceae > JAAVFS01. The sequence continues at coordinate 17,332 of JAAVFS010000016.1, forward strand.
ACTGTTCAGACCGATAGAGGTGGTCCAATATGTAGCAGATGTGTATCCTACCTCGAGGGATTGGCAATTATTGTTTACCCAGCAGCTTGCCATAGCGCCGGTGCCTTGAATATGTCCATTTGCGAGTGACTCATAATTATTTGGCGTAGCGTCAATATAGATTGCCGGATACTGGGTGACGTAGACGGTCTCCTTCCAGAGGGGCTGTCCCTTCATGTCGGAGTGTTGCACGGTGATCTCGTAGTCTACCTGCGAGAATTCGTCGTCGTCCAGCTGTACATAGCGTGTGGCCTGAGCGAGTCTCTGCTGGATGACTGCATTGTTCTGAGTCTTTGCACGGGTGGAGGTGGGGCCGTCGCCGTTGGTCAGAGATATCTCGTTGTTGCCGTTATAGGGCTGATACATCTTCAGGGGGTGCCAAATTCGGAGGAATGAGCTGCCGTTACCCTCCAGCTCGTTGATAAATCGTGCATTGAACACATTGGTATTTGCATTGCTGAATAGGTCGATGGTCACCGGAAACTTGGATCCTTCATCAGAGTAGTTGAATCGGTAGAAGGTCATCTTTGCGTCAATGACCTCGGTATTGTGTGAGGTATAGAAGGGAATCTCGAGAGTCGTCTGGTTGTTGAATGTATAGTTTTCCTGTTCGACTACAAGGAAGCGGTAGTCGGGGATCTCGACATCAAAGCTCTCTGTGCTCCAGTCGGCAGCCGTATAGCTCAGGTCGGGAAGCTCGACCGGCTCGTCGGGCACGAAGCTGCCGAGCATTCCGAGATGGATCTTGATGCGATAGGATGTGTTTCTGACGAGCTCGGATGACGAAACGGGGACAACCGGCACCTGATAATAACATGTACGCCAGCTCTGTCCGCCATCCGAGCTCCAAGGGAGGCTCAGGGTGATGAATGTGCGATGCTCCTCATCGGGCAGGAGTGTCCATGCGTTGGGGTAGGTATAGAATGGGGTAGCCTGTGTGAGCGGATAGCGCTCGTCGTGGAGGCTGTCGGTGAAGTTGTAGCGCAGGCTGGAGGGGGTGTCGAAGTAGTTGGCCTCGTCGATGGTGCCGGCTTCGGTGCGGGGAGTGAGGGTGGAGGTATGGACACCGCTGTAGAGGTTGACACGCATAGCGCTCAGGTTGGGCTTCCAGACGAGGGAATCGCCGCCATTGGGGTTGGGCTCTTTAAGCTCGGTCTCGCAGTTGACTGACACGGTGATCTTGCACGCAGAGCGGTGGGCGTTGATGGTGCCGGTGGCATAGGTGTGGTTGGGGTCGACTGTGAGCTGTGCGTCGCCATCCATGGTGAATGATTCCTGCACCTTGTGGGTGGCGAAGTCGGAGGTGACTACGAGCTGCTTCAGATCGGCTACGGTCTTGGCATCCCCGGGGTCGACATTGACAGCGACGTAGGCCAGGCAGGGGTTGTTGGCTCCTCCGCTCTCGAAGAGCTGCAGGCGGAGAGCCGGCGAGAGAGGTACGCGGAGCTTGGCCGACCCGGTGGCCTCGAGATTAGTGAAATTCTCCATATAAACCGGTGGCACGGTCTCGGGTCGATCGCCTCCCTTGGGCCAGAGGCAGAGCACGACGTTGTTGATGACATTCTCATTGAGGTCGTCGAGTCCAGGCTCGTCGTTGAGGCCGCGGGATGATGGCTTGGCAGCGACGACATCGATTGTGATGTAGCCGCGTTCGTTCTCATGTGGGTCGCCGGGCCTCAGAGATTCAGGCTCGTCGGAACAACCGGTGGCGAAAATGCCGACCAGGAGGCCCAGTAGGGTGTATTTCAGTTTACCTGCAAAAGTGCGTGGCATATAGAATAAGTAACTGTTGATAATTAAACGATATTAAGTGCAAAGTAGCTGTCAATTTTAATCTTTCATACTATCTATGGCTGTAAATTGGTCTATATCAAAATAGTAATCGGTCATGAAGCTCGCTTCACTCCCTCTTCATCTTTTGATATATCCTCAATTTCCATCTCATATATAGTATAAATTATTTTTCAACAGTTACTTAGAATAAATGATTTATAATGAGTGGTTCTGATAAGAGAGTGGCTGAGGGTGGGGTTACTGCGGGTTCTGGATGATGGTCAGATACTCATTGCGGCCGTAACGGGCCGGGTTGAGGATGTTGACCGGAACAGTGGCGCCACCCGGGAGTGTCGCTGTGACCTGCAGTCGGGCTGTGCGCTGCTGATTGCCGGGAGGCAGCACGTTGACAATGAATACATTGTTGAGTTTGTTGCCCATCGAACCGGAGATGTGGGTCGAGTATGTATAGGAGCCTGTCGAGGGGTCGATAGAGCGGAACTGGATCGCATCCTGATCGCCATCGGTCGTGATGAGATATGCATCCCAGGTAGCACCTACGGGAGTCGAGATGCCGAATGTGCTTCGGGCGGGCTGGTCGCTGTCGAGCACAAGGCGTGCTGTCGTGTAATCAAGGCTCGTGTAGGTGTTGGGGACAAATGTCAGGTAGCCGTCCTGGGCTATACTGATCTGTGTCGAGTAGTCGTATTCGTACTCCTCGGAGTTCCAGGGGAGGACGTTGACATCCACGAGCATGACATGGTTATTGCCGATAGTGATATCGACCACTACGTGCGTATTGCGCGGGAACAGGTCGAGATTAGGGAGTTTGACGGGTGTCGAGAAGTTTCCGTCGGCGGTGTGTATGCGGATGTTGAAGCCATCGGTCGGCGGAGTCACGCTCTCGGGGAGGTAGATCTTGGGCGAATAGGTGAGCACCTGATCGTCGATCAGCTCGTCGGGGCGGAAGGGGTAGGGGAGGTTGTAGACAAATGTCGACACAAGGTTATTGACGGTCGGGACGGTGAAGGAGGTGATGTCGCGGCCTTCATACTCATTGTCGCTCGGGACTCCTTTGGCGGGCGAGTAGACAGTGTTGCGCGGGATTATGAATGAGCTGGCACCGATGAAGTCGATGCCGATACCATCGATGGCGGCGTTGCTTGCTCCGGTGAAGTCGGCTGACTTGTGGAAACGGAATGAGAATTTGGAGACGGCGCGGGTGATGAACAGTCGGGCTGACTGATTTCGGTCTTCGGGGGTGGCGGGCTGACGCACATTGACCTCCCATCGCTCGCTCATCGGGACGCGGAGAGAGTTTTCGCCCCGGGTCCAGTCGTAGATGGGGGCTGTGCCGGAGCGGGAGAGTGTGCCGTTGTCGACCGAGGTGGGGAGGACGGTGCGCACCGACGCTGCTGTGAGAGTCGACACGTAGGCTTCGGGCATTGAGCTTTCATTGCCGAAGAGATAGATGTATTTATCGCCGGCGGTGACTTTGAATGTCAGATTGTCGTTGAGGGGATATCCCTGGTCGTTGAGTGTGACCTGACGGTTGGCCTCGACGCGGCGGTCGGCCTTGGAGACGATTATCACACGCAGTGTACGGAGCTTCTCGCAGTCGAGCTCGGGGAGTTCGAAGTCGCCTGCACGGGAGAAGCGATGGTTTCCTCCACGCGAATTGAGTACATCGACATCGAGTGTGAGGAAGATATCGGGTGATTTCATGTCTGTATCTGCGCCCGTGTCTGCGTCGAGACCCGGATCGCACGATGACTCGCTACAGGCACATAGCCCGGCTATCATCGCCATGGCGATGAGATAACGTGATATGTAGCGGAATATGATCATGATATGTGTTTGAAATGATAGTTTTTGGCTGGCGTCGAGGGGGAGCTGAGCCTGACTCTCGGGTCGGAGCTTAGTCGGTCCAGGACTGCCGGGGTAGGGGTGGCGGCCTGCAGGCTTCTACGCCTTGCGTCGCAGTAGCAACGGGTCGTTAAGAGGTTGAATTTATGAGAGGTGTGTCCGGTCGAAATCAGTCGAGAGCGCCCATATCGTCGATGTCGTTGATGCGCACATCCCAGTCGTTGATGACGATGTTGGCATCCATCCAGTTGCCTTGCTCGTCGATGAAGAAGATCAGGCGCCACTCGCTGTTGCGGTCGAGGAATTCCTGATCAGCCATTGACTCATACTGCTGGCTGCGGAGCAGTAGCAGGGTCTTGGCCAGGGGGATAGAGAGCACGTTGGTGCCTTGCGACTTGCGGGTGACGGTCAGACGTGCGGTCGAGGCGGTGACGATGCGCGAGGTGCTGATCTCGGCGAAGGGCATGTAGATAGGGTCACCTGTGACGGTGATGCCGCCCAGGGCGTTGCCTGATGTCCAGGGGGTGTAGGTGACGGTCTGAGTCGGGATTATTGCGTTGTCCCAGCCCAGGAGGGTGTTGTCGTCGGTCAGAGTGAAGTCAAAGTCGTCGGAAGCGAGAGATGTCCCGTCGGCATTGGCAAGGAGGACACGCAGGTTGTTGGTGTCCTTTATCATATAGATAGTGGTGCGGCGATAGTCGGTATCGGTCTTGGCGATGGTCATAGTGCCCTGGCCGTAGAAGAGGTTATGAAGGGGCTTGCCGTCCTGACCTCCGAGGAGTCCGGGCTTCATGGCTACTTCGAGATCCGACAGGAGAGCCGGAATGGCGCGTGAGGGTGATGTGAACTCGAATGAAGCGTTCTCACAGGCCATGCCGCCATAGGCTATGAAGCGGTATTCGCCCGGGTCAAGACGCAGCTGCATGCGCCAGTCTTCGTCGCTGAGCAGGCTACGGTCGGTGACGGTGTGTGTGGCAAGATATTTTCCGGCGCCATCATAGACGAGAAGTGTCAGACAGTCTACCTGAGCGGGGAAGGCATTGGCAAACTCCATGTTGTAGTCATAGATGAAGCGGAGTTCGACGCCCTGCGTACAAGGCTCGAGATCTGTGTATATGAGGTCGCAGGAGGTAAGCGCCGTGGCCGGCACTGCCGCGATAGCAGTGCCGACAAGCGCGTTAATGAGATGCTTTTTGAGTGACATCGTGAGTGATTAGGGGGCGATATTAGAATTCGATATTGTTGATGCGTACTGACCAGGGGAGTACCTGACACTCTACGTCGATGTAGACATTGTCGCTTTCGTCAGGGGTGTCGGGTGTGGGTGGCTCGGGGTCGTTGACCGACAGACGGGGATGGCCGAGACGGTTGATGTTGGTGACGGAGAGCTTGTAGACATTGTTGCGTACGACAGCAAACTCCATCGGGCCCATGACGCCATTGTCGGTGTTGTCGTTGTGGCGGTTGCGATAGTAGTAGTATACATAGTAGCCGGGGCCGAAGCGATTGTCGATACTTGACTGGTAGAGAGTGAACTGGGCCTGTTCGCTGGTCATGGCCTGACGCATCTTTGAGAGGAGCGATCCGGCAGCATTGTCGTTGGGTTTGCCGGCAGCGTCCCATGCGGTCCATGCGGCGTTGGCTGAGTTGGGGTCAAGGGGTTTGTTGTCCTCGAATTCGGCTTTGACGGTTTCTTCCTCACCATCGGCATTGATGATGGTGTATTCATATTCGAAGGGGAGCATGCCGCCGGTGCCGTAGCAGGCGATGTAGAGTGAGTTGTTGCGGTTGACGTTGACCTGACCGTTGGTAGTGATCTCGACAGCTTCCATGCGCACGGCGTTGCGTACCATCTCCCAGGTAGCGTATAGAGTACCGGCGTGATAGTAGAGGATGGGGTCCTTAGTGGGGTCGCCTGTAGCGTCGGTGAGCGCCCGGGCTACCTGCTGTATGCCGGCATACTTGAGAGTATCAGCTGAGAGAGCTGCCTCAGTAGCGATGAGTTTGCCCTTGAAGACGATGATGGTAGAGCGGCCGTAGGTCTCCTTCTCGACGGGGCCGGGAATGGTATTTTCCGTGCAGTAGCGCCATACATGGTAGCTCTTGTCGCCGTAGTTGTCGCTTGTGCCATTGAGCACGTCGTTGATGTAGTAAGAGCTCCAGCGGTCGCCACCCTCTACGTTGTCGTCAGCCGAGATATTGTCGATCTCGCCCTGAGCATTGAAGAAGGGGAAGTTGAAGACGCCGGCTGCGGTGAGACCTGCTGCGCTCTGGGCGCTGAATTTGGTGTAGTTGGGAGACACGACATAGTTGGTCGGAGTCTCCCGGCCGCAGATGATTGCATTGGTGGGACCGCCTGTAGCAGACACGCGGGGCACATAGTAGAAGTCCTTGGCCATGTTGGTCAGACAGATACGCTGCAACTCGACGTTGACAAAGAGGGGACCCTCCTTGGTGAAGTCGATTGTGCCGTCCTCGTCGTAGTAGTTGCCGTAGAGCACGCCATAGGTGTTGGCAGCGGTAGTATTGTCTGAGCCGTCCTTGAAGTCAAAGCGAGCTACAGAGCGCTCTACCTCGACAGGGCCGCCGATGCTGTTGTCGACCTGGTGGTTAGTGCCGGCGCCATTGTCCTCAGAGAGATGGAAGGGAGAGGATGAGGTCTTGTAGCTGTCCCAGTCTTCGAGATGGAGGGGGAAGCTGCGCTGTGCGATCTTGGAGTTGTTCATCAGGAATCCGTTGGGAGCCCAGATGCCGGTGTTGATGCCGCCATTCTTGGCTGCGTCAACTGTGCAGACGGTGTTGATCCAATCGTTGGAGTCGCTGTCTGCGGATGCGATGATGGTTGAAGTCAGATCCTGAGTGGGGTTGCAGAATACATAGACATTGACTTTGGCCTGAGTGGGGGTCAGGTCGATGTCGTTGCTGTTTTCGTCCTGATAGTAGCCGGCGATCTGGGTCTTCTGGAATTTAGCTACTGCCTTGTAGGTATTGGCGCTGGTAGCCTGAAGATTGTTGCTTAGGACGGAGCCGGCTGTGATGATGTTGTTGTTGATGTCAGTGAGTACGATGAGCAGTGATGATACGGTGTTTTCGGCATCAGAACCTACTTCGGTGCCGTCGGTAGAGTCGCCGTTGCTATCGGTCTGGCTACGACGTCCTTCGGTGGGCATCTTAACTTCGAGAGAGACATAGACACCTTCGCTTTCTTCGGTGCCGGGATGATTGGGGGTGTTGGGCTCTTCACCGCCGATCTTGTCGTCAGAGCAAGCGGTCATGAGCGCAACTGCTGCGAGCGCATAGAGGCTTCTTTTCAGAATTTTCATGCTATTCCGTTTTTTAGAGATTGGTTTCTTACTGTGTGATATTATTATGTTACTTCTTTTCGGGGTAGATGATCCGGACCTCTCCCTGGGGATGAGCTGCGAGAGAGCGGATCGTGTCGAGCGCACGGCGTGCCTCCTCGAATCCGTCAGCGGCGGCGACGGTGAATAGCTTCTCGGCCAGGGCGTAGTCGTTCATGCGTGCGGCCAGGACGCCACGGGCGTAGCTGACTTCAGGTGTGTCGCCGGCTTTTGACAGATAGCGCTCGGCGGTTTTGAAGTCGCCGCGGCTGATGGCGGTGTTGGCTGCATTGAGGTTGCAGAGGGGGTCGTTGGGATAGATGCGTACAGCGGTCTCAAACACTTCGTTATATTCATCCGAGCCTTCGATCATGCTCTTTGCGGCGCGATAGAATTCTTCGGCCGAGAGCTTTTGGGGCTGGGTGTGGAGCGCGTGGAGGATCTCTTCGATGGTAGTGTATGATTTAATGTTGTAGCGTATGATGTAGTCAGAGTGGCGAAGTACGGGATAGACATTGGCCAGCAGGAATTTATAGTCATCGGGGAATTCCTTCTTGATGCGTGCGTCCTTGGCGTCGGGTTCGAGCGATGAGTCGATGAGCGCGAGGATGGCGTCACGGTTGGCCATGCCGGATTCCTCTACATAGGCGCGGAGTCCGGGCCAATCTTCGGGGAGATAGTCGGTCGAGATGATGTCGCCTGAGAGATTATGCAGGCGGCGTATGTACTGCTCTACGTAGTCGCGGAGAGTCTGGGTACGTCCCTTTGCGAGGCGTACGTTGTTGTTGTACGGACCTTCAGGCGAAGCAAAACCCTTGATGAAGATCGATGTGATGGTCACATCCTCATCCCCCTTGATCGAGTCGATAGTCGATGTGATCTTGGCGAGTTCAGAGGTATTGCTCATGTAGTCGGGGAAGAGCTCGATGCGATTGACGGGGAAGTTGACGTAGGCAGTGCCTTCGATGGCAAACTCTTTGATAGAGTCGGGGAGGGGACATGCGTAGACAAACTCCGGACGATAGACCGGGGTCGGGATGATCTTGACGATCGTGTCGGTCGATGATGCTACGGGAGTGGAGCAGCAGCCGATGCGCTTGACATTGAGAGCGACGTTAGCCTGATCCATCCAGGGAGCGCGCTCGAGGCGAGCTGAGTAGCTGACGGGCTCGCCGGCTTCGGGGCGCACCATGCGTGTGCCATTGAGGTCGTCAAGGCGGAGGTGTCGATAGTAGAGGTTGCGTCCGGCGATGATGACGGGCTCCATAGCCACGGAGTCGGCGCCATCGGCTGACTTCATGACGGGAGTCACGATATATTCGGAGTTGGATTTGAGCTCGAGGTCTTTGGTGTCGATGGTCAGATCGATCTGTACGGCATGATCTGCGCGGTCGATGCGGATGTCGGAGAGGGGCAGATAGCACGGGGTAGTCTTAGCTGCGCTGAGATTGCCGGCGGCAAGGGTAGCTGCGGCAATGGCTATTATGTATGACTTCATTGACTTCATGATTAAAAGACATAAATTAGGTTGAGGGCAGCTTTTGTGGGCCCGACATAGTTGTGGTGCTTGTTGCTCTCGAGCTTGGTGCCGCACTTGGCGCACGGATAGCGGTCGAAGCGGGTGTAGGCGTAGCCGAATCCGATCTCGGCTTCGATGTTCCAGTGCTTGCTCAGGATCCATGAGTAGCCGTAGGCGATGCCGGCGCCGATAAACCAGCCCTGGAAGCGTGAGTCGGCGAGCTTCTTGAAGTCAGTGCCGAGGAACTCGAATCCGTGACCCCAGTGACCTACGTTGTACTGGCCGGCGATGCCGTGGAGGCCGAGGAAGTGACCCTGAAAGGGATTACAAAACCAGTAGCGGGCCTCGGGCTGAACAAACCAGTGGCGCATGTATTTGTCGGCCTTGATGTTCCAGGCGTTAAGGTTGCCTGAGATGTCGAGTGACCAGCGAGGTGCGACTTCAACCTCGACACCGAGATTGACGGTTGCTGTCGCGTCATAGAGCAGGTTGGTCTTGATGCCGACGGTCTGTCCCTTTACGGTCAGTCCGGTGGCAAGAATGGCCACAAGGATGATAAGTCGGCTCAACAGTTTTTTTATCATTGGTTGATGTTTGAGTTATAATGTTCCTTATTATAAATTTTCAGCAATAATGTGTGTGTGCATTGCTTGTACCGTAGGAAACTATCTGTACCTATTAGTTAGGGTTTTACAGTCTTATTACGTGTATTTTCAAAAGTTGTTTCTTCATCAAGGGGCAAAGTTACCCTTTTATTACCAATATGGCAAATGATAATCCCGTAAGGGACAATGTGGTAGAGGAAAATCTGAAATTTGCGGGGGGGGGGTAATATACTGATAATCAACACTATAAACGTATTACAGTGCTATTGTCTGCTTTTATATTTCACAAAGTTTAACTATATTAACTATTTTTCAGTAAACTTTCAGCCCCCTTGGAGGGTTTTAGTGATATAATTTCAACATTTATCATTATGAAAGAACTCAAGGGAACAAAGACCGAGGCCAACCTCATGGCCGCATACGCAGGCGAATCACAGGCCGCAGTGAAATATAGCTTCTATGCCAAGCAGGCTAAGAAGGACGGATATGTACAGATCGGTCAGATCTTCGACGAAACCGCTCACAACGAGCGCGTTCACGCCAAAATCTGGTTTAAGCAGCTCCATGGCGGAGAAATACCTGACACAAAGGTCAACCTCGCAGACGCAGCTGCCGGCGAGCAGTTTGAGTGGACCGACATGTATGCTCAGTTTGCCAAGGAAGCTCGCGAAGAAGGCTTCGACAAGATCGCTCGCCTCTTTGAGATGGTAGGCGCCATCGAAAAGACCCACGAAGAGCGCTACCTCAAGCTCCTCAAGAACATCGAGGAGGGTATCGTCTTCACACGCGACGGCGATCGCCTCTGGCAGTGTCAGGAGTGCGGCCACATCCATGTAGGCAAGTCAGCTCCCCAGATCTGCCCCGTGTGCAGCCATCCGCAGGCTTACTTCGAGATTGAAGCTCAGAACTACTAATACACATATATTATAATAAGAAGTAATTCCTATACCGGGAGACGCTCTAAGAGAGTGTCTCCCGATTTGTTTTTTTTGCTGATATTGACTAAGTTTGCATAAACAAATGTCTGCAAAATGATACCTGACCGTCCGCTCGACATACTCCTCGTAGGCGATGCAAGCAGCTACCACCCGACGCTTGCCGACGCCCTCCGAGGCCTTGGCCACCACGTCACCGTGGCGTCAGACGGATGCATCAGCTGGATGCAGACCCGCCGCGAGATCAACACCGCCCGCCGCCTGCCGGGTAAGCTCGGCGGCCTCGACCTATGGATGCGACTTGGGCTCAACCGGAAGCGACTCTTCTCGGGCTACGACATAGTCAGCCTCGCCTCGCAGGATTTCGTTCCGCTTCGCCCGTCGAGGGTAAGGACATTCTTCGACCGGCTCAAGGCCGACAACAGGTCAATCTTCTACACGGCCCTCGGCACCGACTGGCGCTTCACACAGGAGTGTCTCGACCCGGCTACCCCGCTGGTCGAAAATGAGTTTATGGTCCGCGGCGAGCCGACCCCGTTCTACCGCGCAGACCGGGCGGAAGTGAACCTCTGGACGCAGGGCGAGCTGCTCGACACAGGGCAGCATATCTACGCCAATGTCGATGGCGCCGTATCGGCCCTATGGGAGTATGACGTTGCTATCCGACGCTACTTCGCTTCCGACCGCATGGCCTACGGCGGCATACCGATCGACACCCGGAAGGTCGCCTATCAGGATCTGCCCGAGCGTCCGGATCGCGTGCGCCTGTTCCTCGGCCGGCATCGCCACCACATGATGCTAAAGGGGACCGACAAGCTTGAAGCCGCGGCACGCGCCGTAGTCGCGCGCCACCCCGACAAGGCTGAGCTCGTCATCGTCGAGAATCGCCCCTACGATGAGTATCTCCGCCTGCTCGAGAGCGCGCATGTCGTGCTCGATCAGATATATAGCTACACGCCGGCCACCAACGCTATGCTGGCTATGGCGATGGGAAAGGTGGCCGTCAGCGGTGGCGCCGAGTGTTTCTATCGGTTTATCGGCGAGGAGGAGATGCGCCCCGTGCTCCATATCGACTCCGACTACGAATCAATAGAGCGCGCCTTGGAGTGGGCCGTCACCCATCCCGAGCAGCTGCGCGAGCGGGGCAGGGAGGGGCGCCGATTTGTAGAGAAGCATAACGACAGTCGCGTCGTGGCACGCCGATTCCTCGACTTCTGGACCTCACGGCTATGATGATGCTTGACCTGATAATCGCCACACACTCCGCTGAGGGGATAGAGCGGGTAGCCCGCATGGTTCTGCCGCCGCGCGAGGGGGTGAGGTATATCGTCTCCTGGCAAAACAGCGGCTCGACACCCATCCCTCCGGCACTGCAGCGCGCGGATATCGACCTCCTTCGCACTGACACCATCGGCTCCAGCTCCAATCGCAACAATGCGCTCGACCATTCCTCAGGCGACATCCGCCTGATCGTCGATGATGACCTCATATTCACCGCCGATCAGCTCGAAAGCGTCCGATCGACATTCGAGGCCAACCCGGAGCTTGACGTCGCCCTGTTCAGATACGACGGGCCGGACGCGAAGCAGTATCCGCCCGTGGAGTGCAAGCTGCCCCCCGTACCGAAAGGATATTATATCACCGCCTTCGAGATGGCGATACGCAATCGCGGCGAAGCAGCCCGCCTGCGCTACGACGAGCGCTTCGGCATCCACGGCACCATCTTCACCATCGCCGAGGAAGAGGAGCTACTCTACCGCATCATCAAGGCGCGCCTCGACCTGCGGCTTTTCCCGATCACAATCACCACCCACCCGGGGCTTACCACCGGCAACCGACCCATGGACGATCCCCGCGCCCTGCGGGCACGCGGCGTCACCATCAGCCTCTTCTACCCGCTGACATGGCCCCTGCGCATCCCCCTCGTGGCCTGGCGTGAGAGCCGGAAAGGGCGTGTCCGATTTTTTTCAATGCTCTCAAATGGCTTGTCCGGAGCGGTCTGGCGCTTTTTGCGCTACCATTGATTACATATTTTAACGAAAACCGTTAAGAACTTTTTTTCTCCTATTTGTTATAATAAGTGACGACGCGAAAAAAACGCGTCAGCCCAACAACGTACCTAACAAACACTTAATAATAACAATTTAAAATTAGGAGGAAAATACTATGAACACAGCCCCTCTACAAGGAATCAAAGTGGTCGACTTCACAGAAGTACAGTCAGGCCCTTCATGTACTCAGCTGCTTGCTTGGCTCGGTGCAGATGTAATTAAAATCGAGCGTCCCGGTGTAGGTGACGCAACACGTGACGAACTTCAGTTCGATCCCACCCTTCCAAGCTACTACTTCCTGCAGCTTAACTCTGATAAAAAATCGCTTGCTCTTGATGCAGCGACTCCCGACGGTAAAGAAATTCTGACCAAATTGATTCAGGAGGCCGATGTATTCATTGAGAACCTTCACCCCGGAGCTATGGATAAGCTCGGCTTCAGCTGGGAAGAGGTCCATAAAATCAATCCTAAATGTATCTACGCTACTATCAAGGGATTCCCTGTATCTTCACGCTATAAAGATCTGAAGGCCTACGAACCTATCGCACAGGTGACCGCGGCAGCCGCTTCTACTACAGGCTGGTTTGACGGCGAATACAACATCCCTACTCAGAGCGGTGCCGCTCTTGGCGACTCAAATACCGGTATGCATTGTACAATCGGTATTCTCGCTGCCCTTCTGCAGCGTAACATCACCGGCGAAGGTACCTATGTATATCAGTCAATGCACAATGCATGTCTTAACCTCTGCCGTATCAAGACCCGTGACCAGCTCACCCTCGATAAGATCGGCTATCTGACACAGTTCCCCCAGTATCCTGACGGAAAGTTCGGTGACTGTGTGCCCCGTTCAGGCAACATCGAAGGTGGTGGCGTATTAGGCTGGACCTACAAGTGTAAGCCCGCCGGAGGTCTTGACTCAGCTCTTGACGCCAACAACTATGTATATATCATCCTGCAGCGCGGTGCCAAGGACTTCGAGCTCGCTTGTCAGGGCTTCGGTTTCCAGGATTGGCTGACCAACCCCGACTTCAACACCGCAGACGCTCGTGACCGTCACAAACAGGAGATCTATCAGCGCATCGGCGAGTGGTGTGCCGACAAGACCAAATATGAAGTCACCGAAATCCTCTCCAAGTATGGTGTACCTGTAGGTCCTGTATTGTCTACCAAGGAGATGATGTCAGATGAGTCACTCTATGATGGCAACACTCTCGTCAAGATCAATCAGGGCGGTAAGATAGGTGAATTCGTCACTGTAGGTGTCCCCTTCACCATGAGCAACTATCAGCCTACCTATGGTCCTTGTCCTGAACTTGGTGGCAACACTGAGGAGATCCTTACCTCACTCGGCTATACTGCCGAACAGCAGGCTCAGATGAAGGCCAACGGTACTACCGCTCCCAAACCTAAGACAGCAGCTCCCGCAGCAACTCCTGCAAGCAAATAATCTTAGACAATAATATCAGATAAACTTGTGGGGTCAGCGTGAATCCGATTTGATTCCAGCCCCACAAGTTTTTCAACTTTTATTCACACCTTATATTATAAAATACTATGGCAACTCAGACTACCAAAACTAATACCACCACTCTCGCTGATGGCGCTACTGCACCCAAGTTCCCTGAACAGGTGACAGGTATGTATATCCTTGCCCAGGCTCTCCATCGCCTCGGCCTTAACGACGTATATGGTCTCGTAGGTATCCCTGTGACCGAAGCAGCTTATGCCATGCAGAAAGTGGGCATGAACTACTATGGTTTCCGTTTCGAACAGCAGGCCGGCATGGCAGCTGCTACACACGGATTCCTCACCAAACAGCCCGGTGTGCTGCTGACAGTGTCATCACTCGGATTTATGAATGGCCTCACCGCAACCACTAACGCTACTGTCAACTGCTATCCTATGATTCAGATCTCAGGCGCATCTGATCCTCAGATGGTCGACATGAACATGGGCACATACGAGCAGCTCGATCAGTTTAACGCAGCTAAGCCTTTCGTAAAGGCGGCGTTCCGTTGCAGCCACGCTAAGGATATCCCCTCAGCCGTAGCCCGCGCATATCGTGCAGCCGTCAGCGGCCGTCCCGGTGGCGTATATATCGACATGACTACCCCCGCTCTCGCAGAGGTAATGGACGCAGCTGAAGCTGAAAAGCTCTTCTATCAGCCTGTTGATGTTGTTTCGCCCGTAGCTCCTAACGCCGACGCAGTAAAGCGCGCAGTCAGCATCCTCTCACAGGCCAAGCGCCCTGCAATCCTCCTGGGTAAGGGTGCCGCTTATGCACAGGTCGACGACAAGATCAAAGAGCTCATCGAAAAGTACAATATCCCTTATCTCGCAATGTCAATGGCCAAGGGTCTGATGCCCGACGAAGGCCCGCTGAGCGCCCTCGCTTGCCGCTCTACTATCATGGAACAGGCCGACGTTGTGATGGTCATCGGTGCACGTATCAACTGGATGCTCTCATTCGGCCGTGGCCGCTGGAACCCCAATGTTAAGTTTATCCAGCTCGATGTTGAGCCTCAGGAGATTGACCGCAACGTGCCCGTAGCAGCTCCTGTCGTAGGCGATATGGGTCTGGCCCTCGATGCTATCCTCGCTGAGATGTCAGGTGTCAAGATGGCCGCTGATCCCGCATGGGTTACTTCACTCCAGGCCGAGACCAAGGAGAAGAACGCTAAGTTCGCTGCCCGTCTGCAGGATGCCTCTACTGCATCACCCATGAACCACTGGACAGCTCTGAGCGCTATCAAACCCGTACTCGCTGCCAACCCTGACGTGATCCTCATCAACGAGGGCGCCAATACACTTGATGACACCCGTGACACTATCACACAGTCACTCCCCCGTCATCGTGTCGACTGCGCTACATGGTCAATCATGGGCATGGGTATGGGCTCGACAATCGGTGCCGCTGTCGCTACCGGCAAGAGCGTAGTGGCAATCGAAGGTGACTCGGCATTCGGCTTCTCAGGTATGGACTTTGCTACCATCTGCCGCTATCAGCTCCCCTGTACAGTGGTGATCTTCAACAATGGCGGTATCTACAACGGTATCGGTGTCGATCCCGGCAACTCAAAGGGCCTCGCACCTACAACCCTTGACATCAATGCCCGCTACGACAAGCTGGGTGAGGCCTTCGGCGCTGCCAACTATTATGTGACCACACCTAAGGAACTCGCCGACGCACTCACAGCCGGTATCGCATCCAAGAAGCCTTGTATCATCAATGTGCAGCTCGCTGCCGACTCAGGCAAGGAATCAGGCCACATCGGCTACCTTAACCCCGCTCCTCTGATTGAATATACCGTCTGATAGGCACACTCAGTCTCCGAGAGATATAAGTAAATTTATTAATTAACTCATCTAAAAATCGCAATTATGGATTTAAGTCATATCATACTCTATGCGATTGTGCCTATCATCGTCGTAATGCTGGCGGGATTCATCTCCGGTAAGAAGGGGATATTCACCGGTGCGGATGCCAAGAAATTCAATAAAGTCGTACTTGACTACGCACTTCCGGCAGCCCTCTTCGTCTCGATCGTACAGGCCTCTCGCGACGACCTCGTGAAGGATATACGACTGACGATCGTCTCTGCCGTAGGCATCATGGCCTGCTTCATGCTTGTCTATTTCGTATTCAAGTATTGTTTTAAGAAGAATACCGGTGCCGATGCAGCCATCTCAGCCCTGATCAGCGGTTCGCCTACAATCGGCTTCCTCGGATTCGCAGTCATGGAGCCTATCTTCGACCAGACCGTAGGCCTCTCTTCAGTAGCCCTCGTGGTGGCAATCGTAGGTATCGTGGTCAATGCGATCGGTATCCCTGTCGGCCTCTCGCTGATGAATGCCTCGCTGGCAAAGCAGAACCCCTCGGCCAAGAAGCAGAGCGCTTGGAAGCCTGTGATACACGCACTCTCGCAGCCTGTGGCCTGGGCTCCTATCCTTGCCGTGGTGCTGGTGGTCTGCGGCCTCAAATGGCCTGCATGGGCAAGTCCTTCATTCGACCTTATCGCCAAGGCTAATGCATCAATGGCAGTATTTTCCGCCGGTATCACACTGGCAGCCATCAAGTTCTCAATGAACTTCCAGGTGATCCTCGGATCATTCATGAAGATGATCGTAATGCCTGCCGTAGTGCTCGTGCTCGGCATCGTCTGCGGTATGGACGCCAACAACCTCCGTATGCTCGTCGTAGCAGCTGCTCTTCCCCCTGCATTCTCAGGCATCATCATTGCCGACGAAAACGATACATACGTTGCAACCGGTACATCCTCACTGACCCTGTCAGTTATCCTCTTCATCGGATTCTGTCCGCTCTGGATCTGGCTGACCAACCTCGCCATCAACGGCCATCTCTTCGGTTATCTCGGATAAACAAAATATAGCTGAACTACCGCGCCCCCCGCAGTGCACTGACACAGCGGAGGGCGTTGTTGTTTTGTATCGGAATGTTGGGGGGAGGGGATGCTACTTTTTGCGACGCTGGCGTGAGCGGTGCAGCCGGAGCACCTGGGCCGAGCGGGCCGGCAGGTAGAGCTTCAGCCACTCCTTGCCTGTGGGAGCATAGAGCGGATCGGCCACTGTCAGATGACTGACGCTTTCGTCGATATTGCCGTAGCCGCCGAAGGCTGGATTGTCGGATGAGAGTTCGACGGTGTATTTGCCGGCAGGGGCAAGGATGCCGTAGCCGTCAAATGACTTGAAGGGGTTGAAGTTGAATACGAACACGAGGTTGCCTCGGCGGAACGCGAGCACCTGGTCATCGTCCTTCTCCCACAGTTTCTCGATGCCGAGAGCCTGAAAATTGTTGATGCCTGCCACCAGCTCGACCATGGCATTGTCAAAGGCCTGCAGATACTTGTATTGCAGGTCGTCGCGGTCTACGAGGTCCCACTGGCGGCGCGCATATTTGTAGCTCCAGCCATTCCCTTCGCGGGGAAAGTCGATCCACTCGGGGTGGCCCCACTCGTTGCCCATGAAGTTGAGGTAGCCGCCATTGATAGTGGCTAAGGTGACAAGGCGTATCAGTTTGTGCAGGGCTATGCCGCGGCTGACTGTCATGTCGTCGTCGCCGACCATCATGTGCCAGTACATCTTGTCGTCGATCAGGCGGAAGATGACTGTCTTGTCGCCTACAAGAGCCTGGTCATGGCTCTCGACGTAGCTGATGGTCTTCTCGTCGTCGCGGCGGTTGGTCAGCTCCCAGAAGATGGAGGTGGGCTTCCAGTCTTCGTCCTTGACTTCTTTGAGGGTCTTGATCCAATAGTCGGGGATGCCCATGGCCATGCGATAGTCGAATCCCATGCCGCCATCCTTGATCGGTAGGGCGAGTCCCGGCATGCCGCTCATCTCCTCGGCTATGGTGATGGCGTGAGGGTTGAGTGAGTGGATGAGCTTGTTGGCCAGAGTCAGATAGGTGATGGCGTTGGGGTCCTGCGATCCGTTGTAGTAGTCATCGTAAGATCCGAATGCCTGGCCGAGGCCGTGGTTATAGTATAGCATGGATGTGACGCCGTCAAAGCGGAAACCGTCGAAGCGGAACTCTTCCATCCAGTATTTGCAGTTGGAGAGCAGGAAGTGTATCACTTCATTCTTGCCATAGTCGAAGCAGAGCGAGTCCCACGCCGGGTGTTCGCGGCGGTCATCGCCATAGAAGTACAGGTCGTAGGATCCGTCGAGGCGGCCGAGTCCCTCCACTTCGTTCTTGACAGCGTGAGAGTGTACTATGTCCATGATGACGGCAATACCGTGTGAGTGTGCGTCGTCGATGAGCTGCTTGAGTTCCTCGGGGGTACCGAATCGGCTTGAGGGTGCGAAGAAGTTGGAGACATGGTAGCCGAAGGAGCCGTAGTAGGGATGCTCCTGGATGGCCATGATCTGGATGGCATTGTAGCCGTCGGCCGCGATGCGTGGCAGCACGTTATGGCGGAATTCTTCGTAGCTGCCGACCCCCTCTTTCTGTTGAGCCATGCCGATGTGGCACTCATAGATCAGCAGTGGGGTTACATCCGGACGGAAGTCTTTGACTTTCCATTTGTATGGTTTGGCGGGATCCCAGACCTGGGCCGAGAAGATATGCGTCTCTGGATCTTGTACCACGCGTGTGGTGTAGGCGGGGATGCGCTCCCCCTCGCCACCGGGCCACTCGACGAGCATCTTGTAGAGCTGCCCGTGGCGGATAGTGTCGGCAGGGAAATGTCCTTCCCAGATGCCGTTGGGGAGACGCGTGAGGCTGAACTCCTCGCGCGGCTGCCAGCCAGAGAAGTCGCCTACGAGCTTGATCGATGTGGCATTAGGCGCCCATTCGCGGAAGACCCATCCGTCGCGGTCGCGGTGGAGTCCGAAATACTGGTGTCCGTTGGCAAACTCGCTCAGTGAGCCGGCTTCTTTGGTCAGCTCGGCTTCCTTTCGGATAGCCTCGGCGTAGCGCCCTTCGATAGCGTCAGAGAATGGCTTAAGCCAGGGATCATTTTTGATGATGGGCAGTGTCTTTTTTCTCATGGTAGATTTGTTATTGCACAAATATAGTCCATATTCGGCATTTTCTCAACTCCGAGGCGTAAAAAATTCCTTAACAAGCTCTTATCCCTCGGTGGAGTCTTTGCCGAAGTAGCGTTCGAGCACGTCGCGCGCTGCGATGAAGGAGCTCAGGCGGTTGGCCAGAACGGCTTCCTCCTTAGCTGCGAGCATAGAGGCTATCTCCGGATTCTGGAAGAAGTGGTTGCGTAGCTGCTCTTCGATGGTCTCATACATCCAGAATCGGGCCTGCTCACGGCGTCGGCGCTCGAAGTAGCCGTTGGCCATGACGAAATCAAAGTATCGGTCGATCATGTCCCAGACCTCGGGGATACCAAGCTCGAAATAGCCGGAATATGTCAGCACCTCGGGGCTCCAGCCGGAAGCTGTGGGAGGGAAGAGGCGGAGCGCGCTCTTAAACTGTGCTTGGGCCAGACGCGCGCGGTCTATGTTGTCGCCGTCAGCCTTGTTGATGACGATGCCGTCGGCCATCTCCATGATTCCGCGCTTGATGCCCTGGAGTTCGTCGCCTGTGCCGGCCAGCTGTATCAGCAGGAAGAAGTCGACCATGGAGTGGACGGCTGTCTCGCTCTGGCCTACGCCGACGGTCTCCACGAAGATGTTATTATAACCGGCTGCTTCACAGAGTATTATCGTCTCACGGGTTTTGCGGGCTACGCCGCCCAGGGAGCCAGCCGATGGGGAAGGGCGGATGAAGGCTCCTGGATGAGTCGACAGCTTCTCCATGCGGGTCTTGTCGCCCAGGATGCTGCCGCGGGTGCGCTCGCTCGATGGGTCGATGGCGAGCACGGCCAGCTTACCTCCCTGCTTGAGTACATGCAGTCCGAAGACGTCGATGGATGTTGACTTGCCGGCACCGGGTACGCCCGTGATGCCGATTCGCTTCGAGTTGCCGGAGTGGGGGAGACACTTCTCAATGACCTCCTGCGCCAGCTTCTGATGGTCGGGCGAAAGGCTCTCGACGAGGGTGACTGCGCGCGAGAGCATCGTCACGTCGCCTTTGAGGATTCCTTCTACCATCTCTGCGGCCGAAGGGAGCGGCTTGCGCTTGCGGCGGGTCATGTAGGGGTTGGTGATCGGTGGCTGGGGTACACCTTGATTGACGGTGAGGCCTATGTATTGGGTGTCATTTTCGGGATGTTCCATGGGTGTGAGTGGGGCTAAAATGGGTTATTCGGATTTTAGCTGACCGACGGCGCGCATGATAGTAGATGCGTTGTCAGGGTCGTTGGTGATGATCGAGATTCGGGCATTGATGATCTCTGACGGCAGGGCGAGAGGATCTACGGTGACGGTGACGGTGGCCGACTTTCCTTTCTTGACCTTGTCGGTCGATGATGTCACGGTCACGCCCGGATCTGTCGTGTAGATGCGCCGGAGCATCAGAGGGTCTTTACCCGTATTGGTGATTGTGAATTTGCCGGTGATAAGTCCTTGGGTTGGCTCGACTATTCCGAAGTCGACAAGTCGCTCCTTGATCTCCATGTGAGGGGCGTCGCGGAGCTGGCCCGGGGTCAAGGTCGAGAAGTCTTCCTCGACGATGGCGGCCATATCGATGGTGATAGGGTCGGCATCGGCCGATGGGCGGAGTGTAAGCGTGTCGGTATATGTCCCATACATATCGCTGCCGATGGGTCTGAAATAGAATGTGTATGTAGCCTGTTCGCCGGGAGCTACCGCTGGGGTGGCGGTGGTGACGGTCAGACCTTCCGGGAGATTGCTCCATGCGGGGATCAGCGTGTCGGCAGTCGCATTGTAGAGCTCAAAGAAGGCGCTCTTGCTGCGCCCCTTGGGCACATCGCCGAAGAGAATCGAGCGATTGCGCATCTTGACGGGGCCGGCATCGACCGGATAGCGGCCGCGCAGCGTGTTGCTCGAGCCGATGACTACCCCCTTGACCAGCAGTGTGTGGCGCGGAATATCGGTGTTGAAGTCTACATACACTTTTTTGCCGAAGCGGCCGGGACGGCCGGTCGGATTGTATTTCACGGTGACGACGCCCGTGTCGCCGGGGGCTACGGCATCTTTCGTGTAGTGGGGTGTCGTGCATCCGCAGGTGGCGCGCGCAGCCACTATCATGAGCGGCTCATCGCCGACGTTGACAAACGGGAAGTCGCAACTCACGGTGCCGTCATTCTCGTCAAAGGCGCCGAAATCGTGCGTTTCGGTCAGAAACTTCACTTCGGGCTCGGCTTGCGCTGCCACTGTGGCGCCGGCTCCGATTAGTATGGTCAATAGTAGATTTTTCATTTCTTAGTGCTATTGGGGATGACTACACCGTTAATTTTCAGTGAGATGCTCTTTTTGCCCTGGGCGTTAGTGCGCACCTTGATGGTCTTGTTGAATTCACCCGGGCGACCCATCGGATTGTAGGTGACCTTGATCTTGTCGGTCTTGCCGGGGGCGATAGGCTTCTTAGGATATTCCGGGCGCGTGCATCCGCAGCTGGCGTTGGCCGAGATGATCACGATCGGTTCAGAGCCTGTATTGGTGAAAGCGAATTCGCAGCTCACGGAACCGTCGGCCTCCTTGATCGTGCCGAAATCATGACTTTTCGTGTCGAACTCTATAGTGGGCTGGGCGGCCATCATGCTGAGGGCGCCTACAAAAGCCAGTAAAAGAGAAATCAGTTTCTTCATATTATTAGGGTATTAAGTACAACGTTATTCAGCCGACGCCTCGTTTTTGCGTCCGGCCAGCATGCCGCATGCCGCCATGATATCCTCGCCGCGAGAAGCGCGTATCGTGGCTATGAATCCAAGCTCGTTGAGACGGTCGCGGAATCGCTCCATGTCAGTTTTCGTAGCCGGAGCAAGAGAGGAGCCGGGGATAGCGTGGAAACGTATCAGGTTGATGCGGCAGTCCAGGCCGCGGAGGAGTCGGGCCACAGCATCAGCGTGGCGCATATCGTCGTTGACACCATGCCACATTATGTATTCAAACGACAGCCTGCGCTGATGGCTGAAATCATATTCGCGGAGCATCCTGACCACATTGACAGCAGGATATGCCCCTTCGACCGGCATCAGCGAGTGGCGCTCGTCGGCAAACGGCGAGTGGAGGCTGATAGCGAGGTGCACCTTAGTCTTGTCGAGCAGCTGACGCATCTCCTTGATCTTGCCGATGGTCGACACCGTGATACGCTTTGGGCTCCATGCCAGTCCCCAGGGAGCAGTCAGCACCTCAATCGCCTGCATGACAGCCGGAAGATTATCCATCGGCTCGCCCATACCCATAAAGACAAGGTTAGTCAGCGACTCCGATTCCGGTATCGCGAGAACTTGATTGATGATAGCCGAAGCAGTCAGATTGCCATGAAAACCCTGTCGCCCCGTCATGCAGAACGAGCAGTTCATCTTGCAACCCGCCTGCGATGACACGCAGAGCGTAGCTCTGTCACGGTCAGGGATATAGACACTCTCAATATCGCGGCCGCCCACGCCCTCAAAGAGGTACTTGACTGTGCCATCCGTGGAGCGCACCTCCATCTTTGGGGCGACGATACCAACACAGTAGCTCTCATTGAGACCTTCGCGCGCAGACTTTGAGAGGTCAGTCATCTCGTCAATAGACCGTACACGTTTGACATATAGCCAGCGAGCCATCTGCTTGGCCGCAAACGCCGGCATGCCCGTAGCCGCTGCGACATTGCGCAGATCCTCGAGAGTCATGCCTATAAGTGGAGTCTTCATATTGTCAAATCAATAATATACATAACAAACAGACAGGCCGCTTTGATCGCACCGCCGCCCCGGCTTTTGAGCCATACAATCAGGTCAGCCTTTTGGTTAGCCAATCGGCCCGGCCAAACTGCTCAGCTAACCCGTGCGGTCAAACCGTTCGGCTATTCGGCTCGGTCGTTTCGGTCGATAGCGCCTATCAACTGCGAAGATACGAAAATCTTTTCTACCGCCGCCCCCTTCCCACTTTAAAAATACACCCCGCACTCAGCCGGACCGCACGGATAAGTGAATATGAGAAGATGAATAAAGCGGATCTTCCTTGACTGTCAAGGAAGATCCGCTTTATTGAGG
>JAAVFS010000017.1 GCA_014800605.1 Bacteroidales bacterium
ACCGGCGGCTTCAACGGAAGCACCGTAGTTACCTCTCAGTTCGTCAAGAAAAACAACGCATGGGTTTATAGTCCCGACGTAGAGATCACACTCCCCGCCGGCCGTGGTATCGCCATCTCTACCCTCTACTATCAGACATGTGTCGATTGGGTAGCTGCCAACGTTCCTGACGGCTCAGCTTACGTTTCAAGCTATGGCAACAATGAATACTACTGCGGTACATCCGCTTATCAGGGCAATGTCGACCTCCGCGCAAGCGCTGCTAAGACACAGTATGCCGGATATGCCGACATGACCGACGAAGAAGTAGTTGCTCTCGAGAAGAAACGCTTCGAGCTTGAAGTATTCCCTGCCGCACTCGCTATCATTCACCCCGATGCAGCACCCACTGCTAAAGGCATCGAGCCCTTCTTCACAATCCACTTCTACTACTACACCGGTACAACAGAAGCCGCAACCATCGTATATCAGGTAACTGCTCCCGGCAAGTTTGAATTCATATCCTGCACATGGAATGATTGATTCAGATAACGATTAATACTAACTTCCGCCCGACCCTCATCGCGAAGGTCGGGCGGTTGCTTTCAGAAATCCCAATTCGACATCGTGTTCCCAATAAAATATGGTGGATAAATATACAGTGTCATACAAGTATAAGTGGAAGTGTGGCGATATTAAAATGAATGACTTAGTTGAAAACATTGATAAACTTCATACAACAGAAATGGGTGCAGAAAGGATAAAAAGGAATTTACAGATCGAGACATCAGACGCTGTTCAATGGTGTAAAGCGCGAATTATGGACAAAGACACAAAAATTGAAAGAATCGGGAAAAATTGGTATGCAGTTGCCGATGATTGCAAAATAACAGTCAACGCACATAGTTATACAATTATCACCGCACATAAAGTCAAGATATGATCCGCACATTCATGACCAGGAATCATTATACACCAGCAACAAGAGTTAAGGCACCGGGAGAATCGGGATTTTCAGAAAAACCATGTAAACGGCTCAATTGTTAGTTTTATAAATAAAAGTAGCATATATCATGGATTCAGTAGAAAAAATCGAACTCGAAACTCACCCATTTGAACCCTTCATACCGGAAAACGCAAAAATTCTCATCATGGGTACATTTCCGCCGCAACCCAAGCGATGGGCAATGAATTTCTACTACCCTAACCGCACCAACGACTTCTGGTTTATGATGGGCTTGATATTCCTCGGCGATCGGGATGCCCTTTACGACAGGAGCGACAAACAATTCCGTCTTGACCAGATCAAAAGACTGCTTTGCGAGAAAGGTATCGCGCTCAACGACACCGGGCATAAGGTACGCCGACTGATGGGAAATGCCTCCGACAAGTTTCTGGAGATCGTAGAGCCCGTGGATCTCAACGGATTGCTGAGTCGCATGCCACAGTGCCATACATTGGCGAGCACCGGCGAAAAAGCAGCGGACACACTCGCTGCGCTGACTGATAGCGAAGCACCCAGGATGGGCGAGATGACTGTCAGCCCCTCCGGTCTGGAAATATGGCGAATGCCCTCCACGAGCAGAGCCTATCCCCTATCCCTTGAAAAAAAAGCGGCCTACTATGAGAAATTGTTCCACCACGCCGGGATTCTGTAAGATAGACTCCTCCGAAATACTTGACCGACGTTTTCTGTTTAATATTTTTTTTGTTGAAGATTCAGTGGATAATTAGTAAATTTGTGGCTATAATATCGCCTCAAAATGATAGAGCTAATTGCCACACCTGAAAGTTGGGACGCAGTAGGTATTTTCAACTGGTTTATGGAGCATGCAAGCTATCTGCTTGTATTCATCCTCATGGTCGTTGAGAGTTCGTTCATCCCATTCCCTTCAGAAGTAATCGTACCACCTGCTGCATATCTTGCGACAAGTTCACTTGCCGGCGCGGGAGCTGTAGGGTCAGGTATGAATATCTACATAATTGTATTAGTAGCAACAGCGGGAGCGCTTGTCGGCTCGCTGATCAACTACTGGCTTGCCGTGTGGGTCGGACGCCCGATTGTCTATCGATTTGCCAACAGTCGCTTGGGCCACGCCTGCCTGCTCAACGAGCAAAAGGTAGACAAAGCTGAGAAATATTTCGACGACCATGGCGCTTCATCCACATTCATTGGCCGATTGATACCTGCAGTGCGTCAGCTAATATCCATTCCCGCCGGACTGGCCAAGATGCCGCTCGGTAAGTTTATCACATTCACCACCCTCGGAGCCGGCCTTTGGAATATCATCCTTGCAACTCTTGGCTACTGGCTTGGCCGAGTGTATGCGCCTGACCAGCTCCAACAGCAAATCGAACGCTACAATTCCTACCTTACGCTTGCTGGCATTATCCTCTTGGGTGGATGCGTGCTTTACATTCTCTGGAACGCATTCAAGAAACATCCTAAATCACAAAACTGATCAATGCAAGTATCTCCATCACTGCTGGCCGCTAATTTCACCAATCTCCAACGCGAGATTGACATGATAAATACAAGTGAGGCTGATATGCTCCACCTCGACGTCATGGATGGCGTCTTCGTACCCAACATATCTTTCGGCTTCCCCGTGCTCAACGCCGTGGGACGCATTTCCACTAAGCCTTTAGATGTACATCTGATGATTGTGGAGCCTCAGAAGTTTGTCAGCCAGGTGCGCGATTGCGGCGCCTCGATCATGAATGTCCATCAGGAAGCTTGCATACACCTTGACCGTACCATTCATGAGATCAAGGAAGCCGGAATGAAAGCCGCAGTCACACTCAATCCCTCCACCCCGGTTGGCACGCTTGAAGATGTGATCGCCGAACTTGATATGGTCCTTTTGATGTCGGTCAATCCCGGTTTTGGAGGGCAGAAATTTATCGAAAACACCCTGACTAAGGTGTGCAGATTAAAGGAGCTGATATCTTCGAGCGGATCCAAAGCCAGGATTGAAGTGGATGGCGGTGTCAATCTCTCGACCGGCCGGATGCTTGCCGGGGCCGGTGCGGATATTCTCGTAGCGGGCAGCTTCGTGTTTGGCTCCCCCACTCCGCATGAAGCCATCCGAAGCCTTAAAGCCCTATAACATGGCGGACAAGCAGCCGCACTATCATGCACACATTTTCTATTCTCAATGAAAAGTAAAGAAGATCTTAATTTCAATATAGGTTTTGACCCTGACCGCGTCGGCTACAACGATAGCGGCGACACTTCATGGATAGACGCCTACGAAGAGCGCCCCCGTGAGCCCAAAAAGAAGAAAAAGAGAGATCCCAACCGTCGTCCTGCCGAAGAGCCCCGTCAGACGGCGGCATATCAGGAAGTCCCAGAGGAATATATCGCTACTTCGGAGCCGATAGATAGCGAAGAGGACTATCCGGTAGCCCGACGCCGCGAGCCCAGACAAAAAAAAACGTCTGTCAAAAGGCATCGCGAGCCACGTGAATCGCGCGAACCTCGCGAAATGCCCGGATTTGTCAAGTTCTTCCTTGACTCTCGTACTCATGCCGTAATCGGTATTGCGATGATACTGCTGGCAGCTTATCTGCTTGTCAGCGCGATGTCATATTTCTCCACATCAAAAGCCGACCAGAGCGCCGTAGTCAACATGGGCGTCGAGCAGATGGTCACTTCCGGACAAGCTATCGACAACGTCGGTGGACCTGTCGGTGCAAAAGTGTCATACTTCATGATCACCAAAGGCTGGGGACTCGGAGCTCTGACACTGATCTTCTACATGATCGTCATCGGCCTGAGCCTGATAGGCTTGAAAAAGAAAATTCACTTCTGGAGTTTCACACTCAAATGCCTTCTGACTACTATAAGTATCTCGCTGATAGTAGGGCTGATAGAGATTGCCATGCACTCGAGCCGCGCATTCCCTATCGGCGGATTCCACGGTCGCTATGCCAACCTCTGGCTCATAGAGCGTGTCGGCATGATCGGCGCAATAGCTATCAGCTGCCTGTTAGCCGCAACTCTTATCTGCGTGTTCATCAGAGAAATATCAGTAATACTCTTTAAGCTTAAAGCTAAGTGGGACGCCCGCCGTGCCGAACGTCTTGCCGCAAAGCAAGCAGCCCTTCCAGATGTGGAGAATGAACCCGGACAAGCCGGACCACCTACAGCCGAAGAGCTTGAGCTCCCGATGCTTGAGGGTGACAACCGCCCCATCGAGATTCCGCTCGTACACGCTACATACAGTGAGGATGAAAATGCACAGCAGCCTAAGGAGGCCACTCAACCCGGTCAATCTTTTGAGTCACCCCTTCAGCCGGGACATTCGTCAATTACGGCTGGTAACCCCACGGAGGCTATCCCCTCTATTCCTACGATTGCTACCACTCCGTCATCTCCCACTACTCCTGAACGGCAGAATGAAGAGGAGCATGAACTCCTTCAGGTCAATGCCCTGTTCAAGTCGGAAAGCGAACCGACTCTCCAGCATCATGTAGCCGATGACATGGCAAGTAAGAATGAGATCACACTCGTCGAAGAGCCCAATTTCAAGGTGAGCAGCAACGTAATAGAGGAGGGAGTCGAGACCGACTCTACACTCTACGACCCGACAGCCGAACTCTCACGATATCACCGCCCCGGACTTGATCTTCTCGTCGAGCGACAGAATAAGAGCGTGAGCGTCGATCTCGAAGAACAGGAAGAAAACAAGGCGCGAATCATCAAGACTCTACATGATTACGGTATCGGAATAGCACATATTGAAGCTAAGGTCGGCCCGACAGTGACACTCTATGAGATAATCCCTTCCGAAGGTACCCGCATTGCGAAAATCAAACGTCTTGAAGATGATATCGCGTTAAGTCTGGCCGCTCTCGGTATACGTATTATAGCCCCGATACCCGGCAAAGGTACCGTCGGTATCGAAGTGCCGAACAAAGATCCACAGACCGTATCAATCCGCTCCGTCCTCGGCTCTAAAGCTTTCATGGATTGCAAGTACGAGCTGCCGATGGCAATGGGCGCCACAATCTCCAATGAGGTCTATATTGCCGACCTGGCCAAGATGCCCCACCTGCTTGTAGCCGGTGCTACCGGTCAGGGTAAATCAGTCGGATTGAACACCATTATCGCCTCACTGCTTTATAAAAAGCATCCTGCCGAACTCAAATTTGTGCTTGTTGACCCGAAGATGGTGGAATTCAGCCTATACGGCAGCCTGCAAAGCCACTTCATGGCTCAGCTTCCCGACGAAGAGGATGCTGTAGTCACCGATATGGCAAAGGTGGAACGCACGCTCAACTCGCTATGTGTCGAGATGGACAATCGCTATGACCTGCTGAAAGATGCCAATGTAAGAACTCTTAAGGAATACAACGAAAAATTCATCAACCGACGCCTGAATCCTGAAAAGGGTCACCGCTACCTGCCTTATATCGTAATAATCGTCGACGAGTTTGCCGACCTGATCATGACCTCGGGCAAAGCTATCGAGACCCCTATCGCCCGTATCGCACAGAAAGCACGTGCGGTAGGTATGCACATGATTATCGCGACACAGCGTCCGTCGACTAATGTCATCACCGGTATCATCAAAGCCAACTTCCCCGGTCGAATCGCCTTCCGCGTATCACAGATGGTCGACAGTAAGACCATTCTTGACCGCCCGGGTGCCAATCAGCTGATAGGCCGCGGTGACATGTTGTTCTCACACAACGGAAGTATGGAGCGCGTACAGTGCGCATTCATCGATACACCCGAAGTAGAGGCTATGGTCAACTTCATCGCCGATCAGCCGGGATATGAGCATCCCTACTACCTGCCCGAACCTCAGGTGGCGGAGGCTGAGATATCCGTAGGCAATATGACCAACCGCGACCCGCTATTTGAGGATGCTGCCCGCTACTTCTGTTCTACAGGTGATACAGCATCGACCTCAATGCTACAGCGTAAATTCTCTGTCGGCTACAACCGCGCAGGTAAGATCATGGACCAGCTCGAAGCTGCCGGTATTGTAGGGCCGGCCCAGGGTAGCAAACCCCGCGCGTTGCTCGTCGACCTTATGCAACTTGACCAAATGTTTGGATCATGAGAAAGATAGCATCGTTCATAGCCATTATCCTCAGTTTCGGCCTCACTCTCTCATCCGCAGAAACTCCCAAGAGCATCTTAGATAAAACGCTCTCCGCACTTAACGCCGCTACCGGGTATGAGGCACGGTTTGCAATTGTAGGCGATGAGGGTGGCTCTAAAGGGGAGATTACAATCTCAGGCGACAAATTCATCATTAAGAGTGAAGGAATTCAGATATGGTATGACGGCCGGACACAATGGTCATATACCGAGCATACCGGTGAAGTCAACATCACTGAACCTACCGAGGAGGAACTCGCTGAGGTAAACCCTCTTGTAATACTCAACTCTGACCCAGACGTCTATCGTCTGAAACTCAGAAAAAAGGATAACGACAGCTACACTATACAACTCACCGACAAGACTGGCGATCTTGCTATCGCGAAAGCTCTCATCACCATCAAGTCGGCTGACTGGCTCCCCTACTCCGCCAACATCGAGACTGCCTCGGGCGACAAATTCGCAGTGGTATTGAATAATATAAAAAAACTAAAAAATATATCTCCCGACGTATTCAAATTCAACCCAAAGAACTTTCCCGGTGTTGAAGTAATAGATTTAAGATAACACTACGATACAAAAGCAACATGTCAAAAACTAACTATACCAAATGCCTCATCATCGGCGGAGGACCTGCCGGCTACACCGCTGCGATCTATACTTCACGAGCTAACCTGATGCCTATCCTCTATGAAGGAATGCAACCCGGCGGTCAACTTACAACCACAACCGAAGTCGAGAACTTCCCCGGCTATCCAGAAGGTGTGACCGGTCCGCAGCTGATGGAGGATCTCAGAAAGCAAGCCGAGAGATTTGGAGCAGATCTCCGCTCAGGTCAAATCGAAAAGGTGAATTTTGATCACCGCCCATTTATCGTCACAACCGACAGCGGCGAGGAGATTCAAGCTGAGACCGTAATTATCGCGACCGGAGCATCGGCGCGCTATCTCGGCCTGCCCGACGAACAGGAATATATGGGCATGGGCGTTTCTGCTTGTGCTACCTGCGACGGATTCTTCTATCGAAAGAAGAAAGTAGCCGTGGTCGGTGGCGGCGATACCGCTTGCGAGGAGGCTCTCTACCTCAGTTCACTCGCTGAAAAGGTCTACCTCATCGTCCGCAAAGACTATCTGCGTGCCTCCAAAGTCATGCAGCGACGCGTGCTCGACAAGGAAAACATCACTGTCCTTTTCAATACCAACACAGTCGGACTTTTCGGTGACGAGGTGCTCGAAGGTGCCAAGCTTGTAGAAAATGCAGGCACCGAAAAAGAGCAGCACTACGAAATCTCAATTGACGGATTCTTCCTCGCTATCGGCCACACACCTAATACCGAGGTGTTCAAACCTTATATTGCAACTGACGAACAGGGATATATCGTTCTCCCGACAGCTACCACAGCTACCAATGTCGAAGGCGTATTTGCCGCAGGTGACGTAGCCGATTCACGTTATCAGCAGGCCATCACAGCAGCAGGAAGCGGTTGTCGCGCAGCGATCGACGCCGAACGCTACATCATGGAACACGAATAAAATGACTGATCTCAACTCCACCCTATTCAACATCAAGCTCAACACGGGATCCCCTCGAGAGGGATCCCTGCTTGTAGCCGAGCCATTCTTAAAAGAGAATTGCTTCAACCATGCTGTAATCCTTCTTATCGACTATGGCAAGGGTGACACATCAATGGGGCTGGTACTAAATAAGGGGAGTAAGTATAATTTCTCGGAGCTCTTTCCGGCAATGGAAGTCGATGTCCCAATTTATGCCGGCGGACCGGTAGGCAACGACCGCCTGTTCTATCTGCATACACTCGGCGACATTATCAAGGAGAGTGTGGAGATTGCCCCCGGCTTGTGGGTCGGAGGCGACTTCGATGATGTGTTGGAATATCTCCGAGCCGGCTATCCGACAGAGGGTGTCATCCGTTTCTTCCTCGGCTACAGCGGATGGCAGCCCGGACAACTTGAAGAGGAAATCTCAAATGATGTATGGGTTGTGGTCAACGACTATGACGCCGCCGAAGTATTGTCAGATGATGAAGACACTACCTGGCACAGAATCGTGCGCGGCCTCGGCGACAAATTTCGCGGATGGAAATACCATCCGATGGACGTAAGCTCCAACTGATCCGTCATAATTCACGCTGCAGATGCAGGGCGGTAGTCCATCCATCTGCCGTCCGCAGCCAGTTCGGAAAGCGACCCGTCTCCTCAAATCCACAAGACTTAAACAGATGGACGCTCGCACAATTGTCAGCTCTCACTACAGCAGCCAGCTGGCGCATCGAAAGTCGCTGGCTACAGTAATCAATCAGCATCGAGAGTGCCATCGAGGCTATCCCCTGCCCTCGATATTGCTCCTTAATCAGAATTCCGACATAGGCTCGACGTGCTATCTTGTCGTAGTCATAAAGGTCAATTACTCCGGCTATTTCGTTGATATCCTTTTTGACGATGACCAGACGCAACTGTCCGACAGAAAATATGTCGCCGTCGTAGCCGGAGATGTAGTCCCAGAGCTGCTTGCGCGAGAGCGGAGCGAGCGTAGCCCCGTCCAGCCATGTTCGTGGGTCATTCTCAAGCAGATAGAGGGAGTCTACATCCGACAGCTCGGGAGCACGCAGCGCTATTATATCATTGGAAATTGTAAACATATCAACGTGAGGATGTTGCAAAGTCGGTGCGGTTTAGCAACGAGCGTCCCAGAGTGACCTCATCGGTATATTCGATCTCATTGCCGACAGAGACACCGCGTGCCAGCTGAGTGATGCGGACGGGCAAAGTGCCGAGACGGCGATAAATGTAGAAATTGGTAGTGTCGCCTTCCATGGTCGCACTCAGCGCAAGTATCACTTCGGATATTTCACCGGAACTAACTCGCTCAACGAGAGAGTCAATCTCAAGCTGGTCAGGTCCGATACCATCGAGCGGTGATATCAGTCCGCCCAAGACATGATACACTCCGGAAAACTGGCGTGTACGCTCAAAACAAATCACATCCCGCACCGATTCGACCACGCAAACTACAGAGTGATCACGACGCACATCACTGCATACGGGGCAGAGTTCCGTCTCCGAAATATTATGGCATGACCTGCAGTATGAAATTTCGTCGCGCATCTTTATAATTGACTCTCCGAGAGCTCGAGCCTCCGACGAGTCGCGACGCAACAGATGCAACGCAAGCCTCAGAGCCGTCTTTCGTCCGATGCCCGGGAGACGCGAAAGCTCGGTGACCGCGTTTTCTAAAAGTGAAGATGCATATTCTTGTTCCATAAGGAGATAGTGCTTTTATAGTTAGTAAGAAAGTATCAGTTCGCGGATGATAGCGTCGGATGTCAGCCAATTGCGCTCCGGAATTTTAATCGAGCCATTTCCCATTATGACCGCTCCCTGACTCAGCAAAGGGCGAAGTTGAGCCGTAAAATCGTCAACGTAATGTCGTGGCATCGAGTCAAGCCGACTCAGAGAGAGACCCTCGGATGTGCGCATAGACACGAGAATCAAATCATTGAATTGCTGCCATTCAGCTTCATCATCAATGATATAACAGCATTTTCCGCTATTTATTACTTCTATATACGATTTAATGGACGAGGGATTGTAGCGTCGGATCTTGCCATCGAAGCTGTGAGCCGAAGATCCCAGACCGAGATATGGCGTCATCGACCAATAGGAGGAGTTATGTCGCGACCTCAATCCGGGTCGGGCATAGTTGGAGATCTCGTAATGCTCGTAGCCTGTACTGCGCAGTCTGTCAGTGACCAGCCGATACATACCCTCCGCTTCGGAGTCACTCACCTCTTTAATCTTAGAGGCCATCAAGGCTGCATAGAGTCGCGTACCGGGCTCATAAGATAGCAGATAAGCCGACAGGTGAGACGGTTGAAAAGCGATGATCTGATCGAGTGTATCACTCAGAGTAGCAATGGTCTGACCCGGCAAACCGAAGATTATATCAAGACTGAAATTGTCAAAGGCTGACGCTACATCTTTGATAGCCGACAAAGCTCCGTCGGCAGAGTGTCGGCGCCCCACGGCTTTCAGCTCTGCATCATTAAGAGACTGTACCCCCATGCTGACACGGTTGACGCCTAAACTCTTTACGTGATTAAGAAATTCAGGAGTTACATCGTCCGGATTGACTTCAATTGTAGACTCAACCACCTCCGACGTGTCAATTTCCTCCCAAATACCCAGCATCAGCTTGGCGAACTGTTGGTGCGATAATGATGACGGCGTCCCGCCTCCTATATATATAGTCTTGACCGGCTCGCCGGCTATCTCGCTCTTGCGAAGTCGTAGCTCGGAAATCAACGCATCGATATATGCATCCGCCGTCTCAGAGCATGGAGATGAATAAAAGTCGCAATAGGCACATTTTGACCGGCAATATGGAATATGTATGTACAGTCCGGCCATCAATTACGTCCACAGAGGGTTTTAAACATACAGTAATTGCACGAATAATCACTTTCACTCGCCTGCAATACAATCGGCTCATCGCTGTCTAGCTTTCCGAACAGTGTGTTGAGCTTCTCCTCCATTAGCTCCATAAACTCGCCGTTGAACGTGCGATAGTCAAACAGAGTCTGGTCACCTATTGTCAAATAGTCGGGGGTGCGGTTGGCGCCGATAGTGCGGAAACGGTATATCTGCGGCATGATCGGAGTATTGGCCGAAACGTTCGGGTCGAGCTGAGCGAGAGCGTTGGCATAAAGGAACAGCTGGAGGATGGCCTTCGGGCGATGTTCGAGCGTGTTATCAAAGAGGGATTCGATGGAATCGGCCTTGGTGTCATCGCTACCGGTCTTGTAGTCAATGATTCTGTACGGTTCGTAGCCATTATCGAATGTCGGGATGTCGACACGGTCTATCAGGTATCGGAAGTTTACTTTCAGACCTCCGGGAAATGTCAGTACTCCGACCTTATCCTGCTCGGCTGATATAAACTTGAATTCGCGAAGGCCGTCAAGTTCGTGATGGAGCATCAACTTTACAAGCTGGCATATAATCGAAGCCATGACCTCGGCATCTCCCGAAAGTGGCGTGTCCGGATTGTCCACCAGCTTCAAGTAATTGGCATTGATAGCGCGGACGACATACTTCATTATCTCCCTATCGTTGCCGATTATCTTGATAAGCTGCTTATCGACGAGCAGTGGCTCACCGTCGTGCTGTTGCGAACAATAAAGATTCTCTACTACTTCATGTACCACCGTACCGAGGGTAGACTCATCCATAAATGTCTTTATCTCATCATCCTCGCGATACCCCTCAACCACGCTCAGCAGAAAGTCGACCGGACAATTGATAAACTTATTGATAGCCGAGGCTGACAGATAGCGACCTGAATTGGGATCGAGGTAACGGCGCAACACGTCGCGCTGAGACTGCGAAAGAGTCAGTGCAAAGGGGGCCTTTTCTGACGTTCCGGTCATCTTATAAGATCCGGTATAGAAATTCAGCTCCTCAGGGTGATAGATATATCTGAGCTGATTGATATATCGTGACGGCTCTCCACTCGAGACGCCGCTTGAGCGAGAGTCATACAGCAGTACCACTCTCTTAGCTCTTGATATGAGTCGATAGAAATAGTATGCCGAAATACTTTCCTGATGGTCGATTGTCGACATGCCATAGCCTGCACGCAATGCCGGCGGTATAAATGACTTAGCGAAATGTCGGCGCGGGAATATGCGTTCATTCATTGACGGGATAATCACCGTATCAAAGTCGAGTGCACGGGTCTCCAGCATACCCATGACCTGCAGACCCTTCAGCGGCATACCTTCGAATCTCACAGTTTCGCCGCCGATAAGTCTTTCGACGAGATGGAACACGGTGCTGTCCTCCAGGTCGACTTCAAGATCTGCGCTATGCTCTATGCGCATCCGATTGAGCTCATCAATAGCAGCCAGATAGTGTCGCAGATACCCGGCCTCGATGGCTCCGGCCGTGGTCAGCGTGATCTCATCATTGATCTGATCACCCGGGTCAAAGGAGTCATCGATCTCCTCGGATAAACGATAGTGTCTCAGCACTTCATCTAAGAGCCATCGACAGAGCGACTCAAGAAACGCGATCACATTGTCAGTAGTCTCCGCGACTACAACAGTGGAAAATAGCGGAGCCAGCTTTTTGAAGGCCGGATTGCTGAAAAGAGAAACCGACACATTAAATATTCGGTTATCATTGAGCAACTTCACAATCCTGTCGGCTTCCTCAGAGCTGATAGCCCTGACAAACGGATGCGCTAAAACTCCACGCACATCTTCATGGAAAAATGTGAACTCGCCTTTATGCCTGGAAGCCTTCAGCTGCATAGTGATCACCGAGGATATCAGGGATGCGATCGGAGTATTACGCATCGGGTAGCCCATCGTCACGTTGACTTCCCGTATATATGGGGGCAAAGAGTCAATCAGGGGGAGGACAAGAGTCTCATCGGGGAGGACAATCGCAGTCGAAAGCAGGTTGGCCTTATCAATAGTTTCTTCGGGGAAAGCGGATTGGAGGATTCTGGAAGTCATCTTCAGCTGCCCCTCAACAGCAGGTAGGGCAAAAACATCGATACGAGGGAACTCACTAAGCTTCTCTCCCACCCCGTCAGCATCGGCCGGCTGCGGAAATCTTTTCACATATCCCTTCAAGAATCGGGTAGCTCGGTTTTCATCATCGACGAATGCAGGCGAGACATAGTCCCAGAAAAAGTCGGCGACTTTTTTGTCGCGAAGTGTGGCAAATATCTCTTCCTCCACTGTCGAAAGGACATTGAAGCCGATGAAGACGTAGCGATTGTATGGGAGTTGATCGGCAGAGGTGTTGCGCAACACGTCGAGGGCATCACGATAAGTTTTGCCTTGGTATGCGAGCCCTCGGTCACTCAACGCCTTATTGAATGTGGTATAAAGCGGATGAAGTATCTGCCACAACTTGATAAACGAAGTAGTGGATACACGCGCTGACTTATTGCCACTATCGCTTTCATGCACGACGTGACGCCAGAAGTCGCTGATGCTCGGCGGAATCTTGTCGGCTCCCCAATATCTCTCAATGACTTCGATCTGTTCCGGAGTCAGGAAGTCGGAGCTTATCTCTTTGAGGGTATCAATGTTGTGGAATAGTTCTCCGGCATCGACCATATACTTGTCGACATCCGTGAAATCATTCAGAATGACGTCGCCCCAAAATCGGAACTTATTGAAATCAATAAGAGGTTCCTCAGCCCCCTCGACCGACGACTCAGCTGCAATGCGGCGGTAGCAATGATAGAGTATAAAGAGCTGTTCGAGTCGGGAGGCTTCTACCGTATCGGCAATTTCAGTGACAAATTCGCTGATCGTGCTTATCTCGGGGAGTAGTATTGATTCAGAGTGCTTGAGAGCCTCCTGACCAAGGAAAAAAAAGAAAAACACTCCGCTTCGCTTGTTTGGGAATATGAAACAGTAGTCTGA
>JAAVFS010000018.1 GCA_014800605.1 Bacteroidales bacterium
ACATGGATGATTGGGACTGCGTGGTCATAATCCGCAGCGGAGGCGCGACAAGAGACTTGCAAGGGTGTGAGGACTACGATCTTGCCGCCAATATATGCGGCTTCCCTCTGCCCGTAATTGTAGGCATCGGACATGAGCGCGACACCACCCTACTCGACTATGTAGCCTTCAAGGCTGTAAAAACACCGACAGCGGCAGCCGAGTGGCTCATCACAATCGGACGGAGCGCACTCGACCGCCTCAACGACCGCGCTCAGCGCATAGTGCAGATAGTCAGCGAGCGAATCGGAGCTCAGAAAGAGCAGCTGTCATACTATTCCGGCATCCTGCCCATGCTACCGTTTAACGCAACAAGGCGATGTGCCGACCGCCTCAACAAGGCTATACTGATCTTAACCGACATCAGCGGACGCAGAATTGCGCCGTCGGTCAGAGCGCTTGATATCGCTGCGTCCACACTGCAAACCTCTGTCAAGAACGCACTGCTACGACAAAGTGACAGTTTGCGAGCAAAGGAGCAGCTACTCGGTGCACTATCACCTCAATCCGTACTCAACCGCGGATTCTCAATCACCCGCGCCGACGGCAAAACCGTTACCGACGCATCGACACTCCCTTCATGCACTCAGATCGAGACTATCCTTGCCAAGGGAACTATCACATCCGTAATAAAATAAACGACAAGCATCATGGAAGCTACCCCAATCAAAGAATTAAGTTATAAAGACGCAATGGCCGAACTTGAGCAAATACTGGCGCGCATGCAAAGCGACAACTGCGATATCGACAGCCTTGCGGCCTACACCCGTCGAGCAACCGAACTGATCAAAGAGTGCCGCAGCCGCCTTACCGCCACCGATGAGGAGCTTAAGACCATATTAGCTCAGCTCGACAACAACTAACCTATGCCTGACGTAGGGGGCATCGAGGATATGAAGAAACTAATTGACAAAATACGGCGCGTCTACCGGACATACCGAAGCCAACAGTCAATGCCGCTCAGGCTTGAATTCATTGTGACCGACTATTGCAATCTCAATTGCAAGGGTTGTTCCCACTATTCGCCGCTGGCTCCGAAGGAATTTGTCAGTCGCGAGGATCTGAAGCGCTCGATGGACCATCTTGGACGCACCTGCCGCGATAAGGTTGAGGATGTCTATCTGATCGGTGGTGAGACCCTGCTCTATCCTGACCTAATTGAGGCTATGAAGAATATGCGCAATGCATTCCCGACTCAGCGGATCAGCATCTTCACCAACGGACTTATTGTCGACAAGATGTCCGACGAATTCTGGCAGACAGCCCGGGACCACGATGTCACAATCGCGATGACTCGCTACCCTATCAAATACGATTATGATGCAGCAGAAGAGCTCATCAGAAGTAAGGGTGTGAGACTGAAAGTCTTTGCTGACCGGACCATGAAAGACACATTCTTCAAACTCGAACTTGATCCGGATAAAAAGCAAAACAAATATAAATCGCACTTCAAATGCTATTCGCGCGGCTGCGTGAGTGTCGTCGACGGATATGTCTATCCGTGCTCAATTGCGGCATGTGTCAAGCATCTCAATCGTGCCAAGGAGACAAATTTCGAGATAACGGATCGCGACCGAATTCGCATTGAAGACATCAAGTCGGCGCGCCAGATCCAAAAGTTGAGCCGCCACCCTATCCCCTTCTGCAGCTATTGCGTGATGCCTCCTAAAACGGTAGGCTACGGACTCTCCAAACGCGAAGCGACCGAATGGGTCAAAGAGTAAGGATTATTCCAGAGGGATATTGACAATGATGGTACCGTCCTTGAGGCCCTCATCATACAACTCGAGGCGGAGTTGTGCGTCATAAGCCAGTCGCTGCTCATCATAGATAGTACGACGAATCGACTCCTCGGCCCACTCGAAAGG
Organism: Bacteroidales bacterium; assembly: GCA_014800605.1. Lineage (GTDB taxonomy): Bacteria > Bacteroidota > Bacteroidia > Bacteroidales > Muribaculaceae > JAAVFS01. The sequence continues at coordinate 1,908 of JAAVFS010000018.1, forward strand.
CATGGTAGCTCCGGACGGGAGGTATTCTGTGATTTCAAGCAGGTGAGTGAAACCCTCGGAGGATGCTTCCACACTTTTGTGTGTAGCGAGGAAAGCTTCCGGAGAAGAACCAAAGTTCAAAGGTACACGAGTCTCTATCTGCTCCCAATCGACCCAACGGTCTCGGAAATAATCGAAGTGGATGACTCCCTGAAGATCCTCCTTCTCGAGTTTGTCGATATCCTCATGCCTGGTCGACCTATAAAGCCGGCGAATGACCTTGAGCGAAGGAGAGTCGGAAGCTACCTTAATATATACGCCCTTGACGATCGGACGCTCGAGCACGAAAAGGGATTTATGGGTGTTGTAGTACGACCGTAACGTGTCATCGGAGAAAGTGACATTACCATGCTGATTGAACATGAGGCGGCGGTATTCCCACGCTATCAACTCGTTGCGATAATCGTCGACCATTCTATCAATGACAGTCATATCAGGAATACTCTTGACGGCCATCTCACTCATCACACGCGACTCTATCCATGACTTGACGTAGCTGCGAACAAGCTTCACACTGTCTTCGGCTGACATGCCCGGGGTGATGAGCTGGGCGATGTCATTTTTAGTCAGACGTGATTGCCCGACGCGCGCCACAAGCAGCGCATCAATATCCGGTGCCGGCTTGGAGCATCCGACAGCCAGTAGCAACAGGCCTATTAAATATAGTTTTGAAAAGAGTCGTGTCACGATCGGCGGGTTTTAGATTTGACTATCAACGCATTGACTTGAGCACTTTCTTGTCAACCTTCACTTTGTGGCGGGCGCGAAGCTCTTTGACCCACTTATCTTCAAGCGAGGTCTGATAGTCAGCGGTAATCGCTCCGCGATCGTCGGAAACCGACATGGGGCGGTCAAGCATCTCTGACTCGTATGCTTCAAATACAGGCCACTTAGCAGTGCCGGCAGGCTTGGGACCACCGAATCCGAGGTAGTCGACAATGTCATTCTCGCCTTGTGAAGCTATCACGCGCTCAACTCTGACATTCTTGCCGCAAAGCTGTTTGAGGGTGGCATCCAGATCCTTACCGGCTACCTTGTTGGCAGCCAGGAAGTCATTGATTCTTTTCATTACTGAGTCATTGGTGGCAAAGATCACATAGCTGCGGAATTTGGGTTTTTCCCATGTATAGCGGTCGCGATGCTCGGCAAACCACTTGTCAAGGCCTGCTGTATCATCCTTGGCACGGGTCCACACTTCACGGTCGCTGATCTCAAAAAGGAGCATACCGTCGCGATACTCATTGAGAAGATTGCGGTAGTCGCTGTTCGTTTGGGGGAGTTCGGCAATTGCCTTGTTGAGCACAGCTTCGTCAATCATGCTATTGAGGCGATTGAGGAAGAGGCCGGTCGAACTTGCGACTGAGATGCTGGATGCCGGAGCAAGAGTATTTATGACATCCTTGAGAATAACAGAACCTCCATCATAAGTAGCAAGAGGAGCTGACATTGCGCCAAGGCTCTCCATTGCTGTCTTGTTGAGTCCGCCATTGTTGCGGATAACCGACTCTACCATAGCGATTGCGGGACGATTCATTACCAGATTATACCTCTCGCGGAGTGACTGTATTTTGGCCTTGCGAGGGAGATTTCGGCGGTCATCGCGAGCTATGATACTGCGGATTTTGGGCTCAGCCTCCTCAAACGACTCGATGTCGCGATGTCCTTCGCGCTTGATGATGTGATATCCGTAAGGGGTCTCGACCACAGAGCTGATTTCGCCGTCGGCAAGTGCGAAAGCGGCCTGCTCAAATGCGGGAACCATCATACCGACAGTGAACTCGCCAAGCATACCGCCATTGCGGGCGCTACCGGGATCTTCACTTTCAGTCTTAGCTATCTCAGCGAAATCAGCGCCAGCAAGAAGCAGGGCATGTATTGAATCAATCTGATGCTTTTTCACGGCTTTCATCTGCTCGGGCATTCCGTTGGTGAGCTTGAGGATATGACGTGCAGTAACATAGCCGGCAGCGGGTCGACGAGAATGAACCTTGAGGATGTGATGACCGAAATTAGTGGTGAATACGGGTGAAACTTCGCCTACGGGGGTGTCATAGGCCATGTCTTCAAACTGATATGGGAAACTATTAGCAGTGATGAAGCCCATATATCCACCTCTCTCGGCTGTCGAGCTGTCATAGGTAAAGTCGTGGGCGAGCTGAGCGAAGTCGCCGCCATTGACTATGACGGTACGAATCGAATCCATCTTGGCGCCGTAAGCCACCTTCTCATCTGCGTTCTGTCCGAGGGGGAGCATGATGTGGCTGACCTCCACATTCTGGCGCATGTGATCATAGGCAGTCTCGATCAGCTGACGCTCAGTCTCTGTGTCATATATGTAAGGCCTGGCAAGTTCGCGTGCATAGCCATCAAACTCCTGGCGGAAGGCAGCGGTAGTGTCAAGTCCGGCAGCCTCGGCTTCAGCCACTTTCAGCTTGTAGTTGATGAACATCTCAAGATATTCATCGATTGATTGAGGCACGAGCTGCTGCTCATTATTCTTATGATAGAGATACTCAAATTCGCCAACGGTGACAGCAGTGCCGTCTATGGTCAGGAGTATCTGCTCGTCATGGCTGACTTTCGGTTTTGCTGCAAAAGCCAGATTTGCAGACATCAGCAGCACACCGGCTGCCAGTATTATTTTTTTCATCGCGATGTATTGAATGGCTTATAAAAAGTGATGCGTTATAAAACTATCTTTATAACGCATCCACCTTTATATTATTGCCTCTGAAAGACAAATTATTTGCATCAAACCGTACAGCTTACTGATGGTTGGCGCTGTAGTTGGGAGCTTCAGCCGTGATAGCCACATCATGGGGATGGCTTTCGGCCACGCCGGCATTGGTGATACGTGTAAATTTGGCTGTGTGAAGCTTGTCAATATTCTCAGCGCCGCAATAGCCCATCCCGGCTCTCAGACCGCCGAGCATCTGGTATACAACCTCATAGAGTGAGCCCTTGTAGGGGACGCGGGCTGCGATGCCTTCGGGAACGAGTTTCTTGGTATCGGTCTCGCCGGCCTGGAAGTAGCGATCCTTAGAGCCTTTCTCCATAGCTTCAAGCGAACCCATGCCACGATAAGTCTTGTACTTACGACCGTTGTAGATGATAGTGTCGCCGGGAGACTCCTCGACGCCCGCGAGCATGCCGCCAAGCATCACTGAGTAAGCACCGGCTGCAAGAGCCTTGACGATATCGCCAGAATAGCGGATACCACCATCGGCAATCAGAGGCACTCCTGTACCCTCAAGGGCTTTTGCCACATCGTAGACAGCTGTAAGCTGGGGAACACCGACTCCTGCGATGATGCGGGTTGTGCATATTGAGCCGGGGCCGATGCCGACCTTGACACCGTCAGCGCCGTTTTCTACGAGATAGCGGGCTGCGTCGCCGGTAGCGATGTTGCCGACTACGACGTCGATATGGGGGTACTTTTCCTTAATTGCCTTGAGGACGCCGATCACTCCCTTAGAATGGCCGTGGGCTGTGTCGATCACGATTGCGTCCACACCGGCCTCTACAAGCGCGTCCACACGATCAATCGAGTCGGCTGTCACGCCGACACCGGCTGCCACTCTGAGGCGACCGCGATCGTCCTTGCACGCATTGGGTTTATCCTTTGCTTTCGTAATATCCTTATATGTGACGAGGCCTACGAGCTTACCCTCTGAATCTACGACAGGGAGCTTCTCGATCTTATGGCGCTGAAGGATTTCAGCAGCCTCTTCGAGGTTGGTCGACTGAGTTGTAGTCACCAGATTTTCTGATGTCATAACCTCATCAATGTGACGGTTCAAGTCGCGCTCAAAACGCAGGTCGCGATTGGTGACGATACCAACGAGGGTCTTATTTTCATCGACTACGGGGATACCGCCGATATGATACTCCTCCATCATGGCAAGAGCATCACGCACGGTGCTTCCGCGCATGATAGTCACGGGGTCATAGATCATACCGTTCTCAGCACGCTTTACAGCGTGAACCTGACGAGCCTGCTCCTCGATCGACATATTTTTGTGGATAACGCCGATACCTCCCTCGCGGGCGATGGCAATAGCAAGCTTCGCTTCTGTCACTGTATCCATGGCCGCAGAGACTATGGGCACATTCAGAACAATATTGCGTGAAAAACGTGTTTGGAGATTGACGGTGCGGGGTAACACCTCTGAATAAGCGGGAATCAGGAGGACATCATCGAATGTGAGACCATCCATTTTTACCCTATCGGCAATAAATGACATAGTAGAATGGGTTTTATTGCATGCAAAGATACAAATTATTCTTTACTTCAGCCGACATGTTTTCAAAAAAAATTAATAGTCGGTTGCTATAATAGATATATGTGGGCGAATTTTTGTTATCTTTGCTTGCAAAAATATAGATAATGACTACATCTGAATTCACTCCTGACGAACGGACTATCTTGCGCAACAACTACAGGCGCCTGCTCTCGCTGAGCAGGGAGCTGGGTGCCGAGGATGATGTGGAGCCGCTGAAGAAGCTGATCCGAACCTCGGCCCGGGAAGGTGTGTTCGAACGCAATAAGCATGGAATGAATCCGCTTGTACACAACACGCAGACAGCTCTTTCATTCTGCGATCGAGTAAGCCCCGACCGCAGCATCGTCATTGCCATCCTGATATTCCGCTCATGCTATGCCGGCATCATAACAGAAGAGGAGGTAGCGGAGCGCTGGGGCGATGATGTAGCCAAGCTGGTCAGAGGGTTGCTCAAAGTCTCGACGCTTTATAGCAAGAGTGCGGCCGTAGTAAGCGACAATTTTCGCCGACTGCTGATGACCTTTGCCGAGGATATCAGAGTGATTATCATCATGATAGTAGAGCGCCTAACTCTTATGCAGGCCATCAACCATCACCCTGACGAGTCATTTGTCAAGGAGGTAGCATCTGAAGCCAACTACCTGTACGCTCCCCTCGCCCATCGACTCGGCCTCTACTCGATCAAGTCGGAGCTGGAGGATATGTCTCTGAAATATTCCAATCGCCGTATATATACCGACATCGCCCATCAGCTGAACGCCACCAAGACCAAGCGTGACGCCTACATGAAGGCCTTCATCGATCCCGTCAAGGAGAAGCTGACTGCTGCCGGGCTCAATTTTGAGATAAAAGGTCGCACGAAATCTATCTATTCCATCTGGAATAAAATCAAAAAACAAAAGGTTGACCTCGATCATATCTACGACCTATTTGCCATACGCATCATCCTCGATACTCCTCCTGAGAAAGAGAAGAGCGACTGCTGGATGGTCTACTCACTGATCACCGACATGTTTCAGCCAAATCCTTCGCGAATGAAGGACTGGATCAGCATCCCGAAAAGCAATGGTTATGAGTCGCTTCATATCACCGTTGCGGGTCCTGAGAACAAATGGGTTGAGGTGCAGATACGCACGCGGCGCATGGACCTCGTGGCCGAAAAAGGCCTCGCTGCTCACTGGCGCTACAAGGGAATCAAGAGCGAGAGCAACCTTGACTCGTGGATGAACAATGTCCGCGACATACTGGAAGCTGCCGATTCCGGACCAATGGAGCTGATGCGCAACTTCAAGATGGACATCTACGACAAGGAGGTGTTCGTCTTCACTCCCAAGGGTGACCTATTCCAGCTCCCGCAGGGCGCTACGCTGCTCGACTTTGCCTTCAACATCCACTCCAAGGTCGGCACCCAGTGTATAGGTGGCCGTGTCAACGGGAAGAATGAGAAACTCGGCTACAAACTTTGCAGTGGCGATACGGTAGAGATACTCACCTCCCCCACCCAGCAGCCCAAACTCGACTGGCTCAACATCGTGGTGACGTCAAAGGCTCGAACCAAGATACGCCAGACCATCAACGAAATAAACAATCGTGGCACCGAGCTGGCCCGCGAGATGCTCGAGCGCCGTTTTAAAAACAGAAAGATAGAGCTCGAAGAGGCTCTACTGATGAAGGTCATCAAAAAGATGGGCTTCAAGACCGTCACCGACTTCTTCAGAGAAGTCACTGCCGAACGCCTGGACATCAACTCCATCATCGAGCGCTATCTTGAGCTTCAGGCTCCTCAGGAGCAAGAGGAGCCGACTCGCAGTGCAAGCGAATTTACGCTCCAGACCGAGACAGATCAGTCAGTGTCGCGATCAGACGATGTACTCGTAATCGGCACCGGTATCAAGGGGCTCAACTATCGCCTCGCCAAGTGCTGCAACCCGATCTATGGCGATGATGTCTTCGGATTCATCTCAGCCGAGGGTGTCGTCAAAGTGCATCGCACCGACTGCCCGAATGCTCGCAACATCAAGGAACGCTACCCTTACCGCATCATCCGCGTGCGCTGGTCAGGCAAGGCCGGCTCACAGTTCATTGCGACCTTGAATGTGCTCGGCAACGACAATATCGGCATCGTGACCAATCTCACCTCGATAATCAACAAAGAGAAGAACGTCAGCCTGCGAGGAATCTCAATCGACTCCAACGACGGGCTTTTCCATGGCAACATCACTGTCGGGGTTGACGACTTGTCTTCCCTCAACTCACTCATAAAGAAATTAGTAACCGTAAAAGGCGTAAAAAATGTGCAACGCAGCAACTAAATTGATATCCGCCATCGCATTAGCGACCGCAATCACCTCATGCACCGGCAATTCAAAAGGCATTGACCCCGCCAACGAACTATTCAACCAGGCCGAAGCTCAATATCAGGCCGGAAATCCCGAACTGGTCTATCAGCTGCTCGACTCAATCAAAAGCACATATCCCGACTCTATCGGTCTGCAGCGTCGCGGGCTGTTGCTCCGTCGCCAGGCATTCCTGATAGAGCTCGCCAATGAGATGACGCTCACCGACGACTCTATCAATCAGTGCATTGAGGATGTCAACGCACTCAAGCCGCTAATCAAGACCATCAACGATCCGCGCCTTGTCGAGCCATTCTCAGTAGCGGCTGCCGGATATAATCCTGACTTCCTGTCAACTACCGGCATACAGGCCCGCATAGATGATGCAGGCCAATTCTACCTGGTCAGCTCGCTCCAATCGGCCCAGAAACATACCGGCATAAAGCTCACTGTCGGCTCTGAGTCGGCAGAGGCTGGCCCGGTGCCCTTTGATGGCGAACTCAACTACCGCATAAACGGATCCGAGGTAATTACATTCTCTCCGATGCAAAGCCAAGCTATCGGCGAGTTTGCGTCGGCGCATCGTGATCAGGGCGCATCGCTACAGTTCACCGGAGGCAAGCCACACACCATCAAAGTCACCGCCAAGCAGGTCAATGCCATAGCCGACTGCCATGATTATTCCAAGGCTATGACCCGCGGTAGATTCCTCTCGTTGAAGCGTGAGAAGCTCGTACGTCAGCAGCAGCTGACAACATCTCAGATCGAACAGCTTCAATCAGCTAACTAAATACAGCCTATATCCAATTGTGCAGGAAGAGGCCGTCAAGAACCTTTTCCGCCGCGTATGCGTTCGTATAGTAAACAAAAAACTATGAACGACACAAGCTCAACCAACTCTTCACGCGGGTTTATAGGCTTTATCATATTCATGGCTGTACTCGGCGCTTTCAGCTCCCTGGTCAATGATATGTATCTGCCTACGATGCCTGCCATGAAGCATGAATTTCATACGACAACCTCAATGACACAGTTAGGTCTGACCTTCGCCATGATCGGCATGGGTATCGGGTCAGTCTTCCTCGGATCGCTCAGCGACCGCTATGGTCGAAAACCGGTATTATTCGCTTCAATGATACTTTTCGTCATAGCTACAGCTATATCTCTGCTCTCCGAGAGCATCACATTCTTTATCATCTGCCGATTCTTCCAGGGCTTCGGAGCTGCCGGACCTATGGTGCTGTCGACATCCATCCCGGCAGATAAATATACAGGCAGACAATTGGCTAAGGTCATGGCGCTCATCGGTGCAATCAACGGTATCGCACCGGCAACCGGGCCTCTGATCGGCGGACTGATGGCTGACTTCGTAGGATGGCGTGGTATTTTCGTGGTATTGCTCATCATAGGTATTGCGGTTACAATCAAAGTCTTCCGCATGAAGGAATCGCTCCCTCCGGATCGACGTGCCACATCAAGCAGCCTTAAATCCTACTGGCAACGCTATCGCACAATGCTGGCCAACAAGAGGTTTATGCTCTACGTAATTATCAAGTCGATAGGCATCGCTCTACTTTACGCCTACATTTCATCAGCTCCGTTTATCATCCAAACGCATTACGGATTCTCGGCGCTCAAGTTCGGCCTGATATTCGGAGGCAACGCACTCGCTATCGCCATCGGCTCGACCGTTGCCATGAAATTCAAGGTCATGAAGCAGGGACTGGTAGTCGGATGTGTCGGCATCTTCGTCCTTGCCGTGGCCGAGGCGTTTGTGATGTACCATTCACTTGGATTCCCGCTCTACGAGTTCGTCGCCGTACCGATGCTGTTCTTCAGCGGCATGATATTCTCAAGTGCCAATACTCTCGCCATGGAGGTAGGACGTAACGAGGCCGGGACTTCGTCAGCCATCCTCTCGCTTGTCAAGTATGTAATGGCCGGTATCGCAGCACCGCTTGTCGGACTCGGTGATCTGATGCACTCGTCGGCTATCGTCTTCGTAGGGTGTGCCGTGATTGCGCTGCTTCTCGCTCTCCCGGCATATCGGATAGCTCCCTTGCAGGATATGATAAAAAAGTGAGCTGCCACCCGTGAGTCGGACAGCAGCTCAATAGAGTCATTCAGTTCCTATAAGTAATTACAGGGTCGAATAGTCCTTGGAATAACGGAGCATTTGGTCGACATAACCCTCGCCATAGCTGATGGTGACGTCGGTGATGTTGCCGTCCTTATCGGTCACGAGTGTATATGAGGGATTGACAAATCCCTTGTAGGGTGCAATGTCAAGCTTAGAGTAGCGATCAAGCACCTGCTTGTGGAGCTCGGGATCGACCTTGACGGCATAGGTTTCGACAAGGTCACGACCGGCTTCATAATCGCCTTCGCTCTTGATGCGCTGTATCTCGGCGAGGAGCTGGCCAAAGAGGTCGCGAAGTTTCTCGTAATCGTTGATCTTGACATAGGTCTTTCCATCAATATCTACGAGCTCTACGACATTATCGGCTTTACCATTCTCAAGCGCCCAACGAGCTATAAGAGCGCGGTTGCGCATGTGAGCTTCCTCGATATCCTTACCGGGCTCGATGCGGAAGAGCTGAGTCATCAGGCCGTTGAGCATATACTTATAGTATTCAGCCTTATACGCTTCGGGGTTGTCAAGAAGGCCAAGCTCGATCAGACGGGGATCAGCAAGATAGTAGAGCGCAAACAGGTCGGCGCGGGTCTCTTCGAGAGTAGAGCCATGGGCCTTGAGCGCGTCGGGGTCAACTCCGGGGAGCAGACGTCCTGAGCCGTGACCGAGACATTCATGAAGGTCGGTGTGCAGATTGTCGGTAATAAAGAGATAGTCGTCGAGGAGCTTACGGGTCGGCTCATCAATAACAAACTCCTCATTGAAGCCATTGCCATGAGATGCAGCATCATAGGCAGCGGTGATATTTTCGATAGTCACCGACTTAGAGCCATGCTGAGCGCGAATCCAGTTGGCATTGGGGAGGTTGATGCCGATAGGTGTTGCGGGATATGCATCGCCGGCAAGGATTGCAGCGTTGATGACCTTTGCTGAAACGCCTTTTACATGAGGCTTGCGGAAAATGGGATTGATGGGAGAATTATCCTCAAACCACTGCGCGTCGGCCGACAGAGCCTCGGTGCGAGCTGATGCTTCTGTATTCTTAAAGTTGACGATTGACTCCCAAGAGCCGGTCATCCCGAGCGGATCGCCATAGCTTTCGATAAATCCATTAATGAAGTCCACGCGTGAGAGTGTGTCCTGTGCCCAGGTGATAGAGTATTCGTCGAAAGTCTTGAGGTCGCCTGACTGATAGTAGGCAATAAGCTCTTCGATCGACTTACGCTGGGTTTCGTTTTCAGCATAGGGAAGCGCCTTCTGCAGATTGTCGACGATACGCTCGATGGCTGATGAATAGAGGCCGCCGACCTTATAGACTTCTTCGGTCAGCTTGCCGTCGGCACCTTTGACCACTCGGCTGTTCAGGCCGTAGGAAATCGGAGTCTCGTCAGCAGGGTCCTTCATTGCGTTATAGTAGTCCTCAACCTCCTTCTGCGTGACGCCTTCATACATATTTACGGCCGACGTCAGAATCAGATCCTGGCCTTCTGCCTGATTGACACGTTTGGCCAAAAAATCAGGGTTGAAGATATACTCATAGATGACATCGAGGTCAGTGCCGTCGAGTTGCTCCTGAGGAAGGGCATTGACGCGGGCCTCAAGGAATTCGCGGGAGAATCCGGGAGTGAATTTGTCCATCGAGTAGTGATGGTGAAGGCCGTTGGCAAACCATACCTGCTTCAGATAGGTCTCAAAAGCCTTGAATTCCGAATCATCACGATCGCCGTCATAGTTGGTATATACATTTTCCAGCAGGCGGCGTGTGGCCAGATTATATTTGCCATTCTGATCCCAAAGGATGTCGCGGCCTGCGAGGGCTGCCTCGGTCAGATAGTAGACCAATTTCTTTTGATCGAGAGAGAGGGTCTCAAACTCAGGCACTTGATAGCGGAGCACCTCGATATCGGCAAATCGGTCTGCATGATAGTCGAAGTCGCCTGCGACGCGGGTAGCATCGTCGTTTTTGCTTCCGCATGATGTCATCATGATACCGCAGATTGATGCTGTCGCCATTGTCTTAATTATTGATTTTGTTGACATTGTTATGTTGATTTGATTGGATTTATTCCACATATAGGATCAGCCCCTTGAGGTATTCGCCTTCGGGATGATAGATGCTGACCGGATGGTCGGCCGGCTGGGTCAGCTGATGCAGGATGCGCACTTTGCGCTTTGAGCGTGCGGCGGCGGTGAAGACAGCGAGCCGGAACTGCTCTTTATTAACGGCCTGTGAGCATGAGAAAGTGAATAAGATTCCTCCAGGAGCTATCTTCTCAAAAGCTTTACCGTTAAGTCGCTGATAGCCACGGAGGGCATTTCCTAATGCTGAACGATGCTTAGCAAATGCCGGTGGGTCGAGGATGATAAGGTCGAACTCACCTCGCTGCATATCGTCGAGATACTTAAAGGCATCTATCGCCGTAGAGTGATGGCGCGGATCGCCGGGGAAGTTCAGATCAATGTTAGCGTCAGTCAGTGAGATCGCCTTTTCCGAAGAGTCGACCGACTCGACGCGCACTGCCCCACCACGCATTGCATAGACAGAGAATCCACCGGTGTAGCAGAACATGTTGAGCACACTGCGACCATGAGCATACTTTTCAAGCAGCGAGCGATTGTCTCGCTGGTCAACGAAGAATCCCGTCTTCTGGCCTCTGAGCCAGTCAACGTGAAATTTCAAACCGTTCTCGACTGCTACATCCGTGTCAGCTCGCCCTATAAGGTAAGCGTTCTGAGGGTCAAGTTGCGCCTTATAGGGGAGTGTGGTCTCTGATTTATAGTAGACATTCTTGACCGGCAGACCGGGAAGGGCGACAAGTCCCTGCGCAATAATATTGCGGGCAAAGTGCATCCCGGGACTGTGAGCCTGCACGACGGCGGTGTCGCCATAGACGTCGACCACGAGGCCGGGGAGAAAATCACCCTCACCATGCACCAGTCGATAGGCATTATTATCAGCGCGATCGAGTCCGAGCACCTTGCGGAGTGCCAGGGCTGCCTCAAGGCGCTTGTGATAGAAACGGGAATCAATAGTCGTCGGTCCGAAATCGAGCATTCTGACTGCGATGCTTCCTATCTGAAAATGACCGACACCGATGAAACGGCCGTCAGAGGCATTGACAGTTACTACATCGCCCTCTTCAAGATTGTCGGGGGCTGAAGCGATGGCACCTGAGAAGACCCAGGGATGAAAACGGTCAAGCGACTCTTCCTTTCCGCGCTTGAGGTGTATGACAGGATAGTTCATCGGAATAATCTCAGTATATCGTTAAGATTAGCGTATATCAGTAGTGCAAACAGGAATATCATGCCTGCTATCTGAGCCCGCTCAAGGAATTTGTCTGACGGGCGACGGCGTGTCACTATCTCATAGATGGCAAACATGGCGTGGCCGCCATCAAGAGCCGGGATAGGCAGGATATTCATAAATCCAAGGATTACGGAAAGGAAAGCGGCCATGTTCCAGAACTGAAACCAATTCCATTTATCAGGGAACATGCTGCCGATAGCACCGAAACCACCGATACTCTGCGCGCCTCGCTTGGTGAATACCTGACCGAGCGACTTGACATAACCTGTCAGAGTATCAATACCATATTTTATACCCTTAGGTATAGCCTGCCAGAGCGAGTAGTGTACGAATTCATATCCGTAGACATCGAAAGGATTGGCTAGCTTCACACCTATCTTTCCATCCGAGGTCGGAGTGATAAGGGTAGTCAGTGTGTCGCCGCCTCTGAGATAGCCTAATACGACCTCCTTGCCGGCATTAGCCATGAGAGAATCTGTAAACACCTTATAATCTTCGGTCTTTACCCCATTGATTGAGAGTATGCGGTCATCACGGAGCAGTCCGGCCTTTGCTGCTGGTTCGCCATTAATGGGATCCAACACAACTACAGGCTGACGCATGGTCATAAACTCGCCATCCTCGTTCAGGTCGAGAAGGAACTCATCCGGGAGAGTGATGATGACAGTATCTCTATTGTTACGCAACACGGCTACCTCATTAGCCATCGCCATCTTGACATAGCGGTTGGGGTCGGTGGTGTCGATAGCTTTGCCGTTGATCATGATCGGTATATCTCCATCCTCAAACCCGGCCTCCTTTGATGCGGGCGAAAATTCATATCCGAGGAATACATTCTCCACCTGAACGCGCTGCGCGCCCCAATGCCATGCGATACCGATATAGATAATGAATGCGAGGACGAAGTTCATCAGCACGCCTCCGATCATGACGAGCAGTCGCTGCCATGCCGGCTTGCTGCGGAATTCCCATGGCTGGGGCTCCTGCTTCATCTGCTCGCGATCCATCGACTCGTCGATCATACCGGCAATCTTCACATATCCGCCTAACGGCACCCAGCCGATGCCATACTCGGTGTCGCGCCATGTAGCGCGTTCACGTCCATGCTTGTCGAGCTTGACCTTTTTCTTTTTCGGACGCCACTTGGCGAGCGAGAACCATGGATCAAAGAAGAGATAGAACTTCTCGACTTTAATGCCGAATAAACGTGCAAAGAGATAGTGTCCCCCTTCGTGGATGACAATAAGCATCGCCAAAGCGAGGATCAGTTGTAAAGCCTTTATAAAGAATGCTTCCATTTTCTATTAAATGATTGATTGTGCAAAGCGTCGAGTCGCCTCGTTGGTGGCCACATAGTCCTCATAGGTAGGAGATGCTATGTATGGCATTTTCTCAAGTGACTGTGCTATAATCTTGTAGATATCTGTAAATCGAATTTTTCCGTTGAGGAATGCTGCGACAGCTATTTCATTAGCAGCATTGATGATGCACGCGGTATTCCCCCCCCGCTCCAGTGCCAAATGTCCGAGTTTCACGCCTGGGAAACGGTTGCTGTCAGGCCGCTCGAAAGTCAGCGAAGCCATCTTGTCGAAGGTAAGGGCGGGATCGGAAGAGTGTAGTCGCTCTGTGTCGCCGAGTGCATAGCGTATCGGCAGACGCATATCGGGCGTACCGAGCTGAGCCTTAATCGCACCATCGACAAACTCCACCATTGAGTGGACGATCGACTGGGGATGCACGATCGGCTCGATCTTCTCAGGTGACACACCAAAGAGCCAGTGAGCCTCGATGATCTCAAATGCCTTATTGACCATCGTCGCTGAGTCGATAGTAATCTTGGCGCCCATTGACCAGTTGGGGTGTCGGAGCGCATCCGAGACTGTCACGCTGCTCAGCGCCTCTGCGTCCATATTGCGGAACGGCCCGCCTGATGCAGTGATAATCAAGCGCTTCACCTTAGCTCTATCCTCGCCGACAAGACACTGATAGATGGCAGAGTGCTCCGAGTCAACAGGAATCACCTGCGATTTCGACTCACTCAGAACTCGTGTGACAATGTCGCCGGCTACGACGAGTGTCTCCTTGTTAGCAAGGGCGATATCCTTACCTGCGCGGATCGCACGCAATGTCGGTGCCAGGCCGCTGTAGCCCACGGTCGCTGTCACCACCTGGTCAACAAAGTCCATAGCGACTGCGTCGCAGATAGCATCCTGGCCGGCAGCCGTCATGATGCCGAGCGGCTCAAGTGCTTCGCGGAGCTTGATATATTTTGATTCATCGGCTATGACCACCATACGTGGACGAGTGGCAATAGCCTGCTGTATAAGGGTATCCACCTTCGAGCCGGCAATGAGGACGGCGACCTCAAATCGCTCGGGATAGCAAGCGATGACGTCGAGCGTCTGTGTCCCTATCGAACCGGTCGAACCCAGGATAGCTATACGTTTTGGTAAGTTCATTGGTCAAATGATTAGTTTTAAGCCACAAATTTAATAAAATTTTCGCTAAGTACGCTTCAAATTCGGCGTGAGCGACAAAAAAAAGAAGATAAGCCAAGAGGCCGAAAAATATTTGTGATTCTCGACAAAAATGATTAATTTTGTTGTCTGAAAAATCTACAAAACCAACCTATCATGTCAGAAAAAAACGAGGAATATAGCGCGAGTAATATTCAGGTCCTTGAAGGACTCGAAGCCGTGCGCAAACGTCCTGCCATGTATATCGGCGACATAAGCGCCAAAGGCCTTCACCACCTGGTGTATGAGGTCGTTGACAACTCCATCGACGAAGCGCTTGCCGGCTACGCTACAAATATTGATGTAACTATCAACGAAGACGACTCCATCACTGTAGTCGATAATGGCCGAGGCATCCCGGTCGATATGCACGAGAAAGAGCATAAAAGCGCGCTCGAAGTCGTTCTGACCGTGCTCCATGCCGGCGGTAAATTCGACAAAGGCTCATATAAGGTATCCGGCGGTCTGCATGGTGTCGGCGTATCATGCGTGAACGCCCTCTCGACCTACCTGCGTGCCGAAGTACACCGCAACGGCAAGTGCTACATCCAGGAATACTCCTGCGGCAAGCCCACCACCGAGCTTCGTGTCGAGGGCGAAAGCTTCAACACCGGCACATCGATCACATTCAAGCCCGACGGCTCAATCTTTACAGAGACCGTCTACAGCTATGACACGCTGGCCAACCGTCTCCGCGACCTGGCATTCCTCAACGCCGGCATCCGTCTGACCCTGACCGACAAGCGCCACCTCGACGCCGAAGGTAATCCCCGCCACGAGGTGTTCTACTCCGAGAATGGTCTTAGCGAGTTCGTACAGTATATCGACTCAAACAAAGAATCGCTCATCAACGACGTAATCCATCTGACCACCGAGCGTCAGGGTATCCCCGTCGAAGTGGCGTTGACCTATAACAACACCTACAACGAGAATGTCTATTCCTACGTCAACAACATCAACACCATCGAGGGCGGTACACACCTGACCGGCTTCCGTCGCGGCCTGACCTCAACCCTCAAAAAATATGCCGACGAAAACAAGATGCTTGAAAAGGCCAAGGTCGAAGTCTCAAGCGACGACTTCCGCGAAGGTCTGACAGCCGTCGTTTCCGTCAAAGTCATGGAGCCTCAGTTTGAGGGCCAGACCAAGACCAAGCTTGGCAACTCGGAAGTGATCGGCGCCGTACAGGTAGCCGTCAGCGAAGCTCTCGCCACCTATCTCGAGGAGCACCCCAAGCAGGCCAAGACCATCGTCGAGAAAGTGATCCTCGCAGCCCAGGCCCGCCACGCTGCACAGAAAGCGCGTCAGAGCGTTCAGCGCAAGTCACCCCTCAGCAGCGGTGGCCTCCCCGGCAAGCTGGCCGACTGCTCATCACGCCACCCCGAAGAGTGTGAGCTCTTCATAGTCGAGGGTGACTCTGCAGGTGGTACAGCCAAATCAGCACGCGATCGCCACTTCCAGGCCATCCTCCCCCTCCGTGGTAAGATCCTCAACGTAGAGAAAGCCATGGAGCACCGCATCTTCGATGCCGAAGAGATCTCCAACCTATATCGCGCACTGCGTGTGACCGTCGGTACCCCCGAAGACCCCAAAGAACCCAACCTCGCAAAACTCGCATACCACAAGATCATCATCATGACCGATGCCGATGTAGACGGAGCTCACATCGCCACCCTTCTGATGACATTCTTCTTCCGCCGTATGCGTCCCATCATCGAGCAGGGCTACCTCTACCTCGCTACCCCGCCCTTGTACAAGTGCGTCCGCGGCAAGAGCGAGGAGTACTGCTGGACCGACGCTCAGGTGCAGAAATTCATCTCGACATACGGCGACAAGACCAAAGTCTACCGATTCAAAGGTCTCGGCGAGATGGACGACAAAGAGCTCCGCGAGACAACCATGTCACCCGAAAGCCGCATGCTCAAGCAGGTGACCATCGACGATGTAGCCGAAGCCGACCGCATATTCTCGATGCTCATGGGCGAAGATGTAGGTCCGCGTCGAGACTTTATCGAAGCCAATGCCAACTACGCAAACATCGACGCATAATCCCACACCCATAGCGAGCGACTTCAGAGCAAAAAGAAGTCGCTCGCACTTTTTAGTTCCAACTCGCCGGCCTGGCAATCTCATGCAATCCGCCCAAAGACTGAACCATAAAAACGGCTTACGCGTTTTAGTAGCAAGAAATGCTATATTTATATTATAATGTATAACCGCCCGTCGTGAGGCGGCATCAAAATACCACATTATGGCTCGATCTCATACCAAAAAATCAAGTGATAAGCTGCTCGCTCAAATCAAGGAATGGGTAGCACAACAGAAAAATAACACATTTAATTATAAGCAGGTCGCACACGCGATCGGTGCATCAGCTCCTACACGTCAGCGCGACGTAGCCATGATGCTTGTCGAGATGGCCTTTGACGGCGACATCGTCGAAGTATCACCCGGCAAATACAAAGCACCCGAACGTAATGCCGAGGCTATCGGCACATTCATACGCCGCTCCAATGGCAAGAACGCCGTCCTGACCGACCAAGATGGCGAGACCATCAATGTAGCCGAGCGAAATTCGATGCACGCCCTCAATGGCGACCGCGTCCTCGTCTCTATCGCGGCCCGTCGTCGCGGCGCAGAGCCCGAAGCCGAAGTCATCCGAATTCTCGAAAAGAAGGACCAGACATTCATCGGCACACTCCAGGTCGAGCGCCACTTCGCGATGCTGCTGACCGACAGCAAATTCCTCGCAACAGACATCTTCATTCCCAAACCCAAGCTCAAAGGGGGTAAGACCGGCGACAAGGCCATCGTAAAAATCACCGAGTGGCCCGAAGACGCCAAGAACCCTCGCGGCGAAGTCGTCGACATTCTCGGTCGCAATGGCGAGAACGATACCGAGATGCATGCCATACTTGCCGAATTCGGTCTCCCCTACCGCTACCCCGAAGCGATCGAACGAGCCGCCCAGAAGATCGAGGCCGGTATCACCCCCGAGGTGATCGCCATGCGCGAAGATATGCGCGACGTCACCACCTTCACCATCGACCCTAAAGATGCCAAGGACTTTGACGACGCCATCTCTATACGAAAGCTCCCGAACGGCAACTACGAAATCGGTGTCCATATCGCCGACGTCACCCACTACGTTCAGCCCGAATCAGCCCTCAACCGCGAAGCCGCCGAGAGAGCTACTTCGGTCTATCTTGTTGACCGCGTAGTCCCCATGCTTCCGGAACACCTCTCCAACGGCATCTGCTCGCTGCGCCCCGACGAGGAGAAGCTGACATTCTCATGCATCTTCGAGATGAACAGCAACGCCGAGGTGCTCAACAGCCGCATCTGTCGAACTGTCATCCGATCCAACCGCCGATTCACCTACGAAGAGGCGCAAAACGTGATCGAAACCGGCAAAGGCGACTTCGCCGACGAAATACTCACTCTCGACCGCATGGCCAAGATACTCCGCGCCGAGCGCTATAAACATGGCTCCGTAGAGTTCGACCGCGCCGAAGTCAAATTTGACATTGACGAAAAGGGTCGCCCCGTGGGCGTATATTTCAAGGAGATGAAAGACGCCAACAAGCTCGTCGAAGAGTTCATGCTCCTGGCCAATAAGACCGTAGCCCGCGCCATCGGCAAACCCAAGGACCGCAAGAAGCCCAAAGCCTTCGTCTATCGTGTGCACGACCAGCCCGACACCACCAAGCTCCAGGACCTGGCATCCACAGCCGCAACTTTCGGCTACAAGATACGCACCAACGGCACCCCCGAACAGATCAACCAGTCGATCAACAAGATGCTGGCCGAAGTCAAAGGTCGTGCCGAAGAGAATTTCCTCTCTACTCTCGCCATTCGAGCAATGGCCAAAGCTGTTTACTCCACCGACAATATAGGACACTACGGCCTTGGATTTGAGTATTATACCCACTTCACCTCTCCTATCCGCCGCTACCCCGACATGATGGTGCACCGCCTGCTCGAACGCTATCTCAACGGTGGCCGCAGCGTCAATCTCGAAAAGCTCGAAGACGAGTGCAAGCACTCCTCAGAGATGGAGAAACTCGCGTCGGATGCCGAGCGCTCATCGATCAAATACAAACAGGTCGAATACATGAGCGAACGCATCGGCGAGGAATATGTCGGCGTGATTACCGGCGTCACCGAGTGGGGCCTGTATGTGGAGCTCGAAGCCAATCTGTGCGAGGGACTTGTCCCCGTGCGCGACCTGGCCGACGACTACTATGATTTTGACGAGAAAAATTACTGCCTCCGCGGCCGCCGCAACGGTGTCGTCTACCGTCTTGGCGACAAGGTCAAGGTCAAAGTGGCCCGTACCGACCTGCCCAAGAAGCAGCTCGACTTCGTCATTGCCGATGTCAACAAAAACCGCCCCGGCACAGACGACTTAGGCTCCACCGACTCCGTCAAGCACATCCTTGCCGGCCAACGCCCCGGCAAGAAGCGTCGCCAGCCCCGCAACACCGCCCGCCGTCCCCGTCGAGAATAGATAATGAGTAGGAAGAGCGATCATCATATTGCCGTTATATGGCTCCGTCGCTTCCCCGG
>JAAVFS010000019.1 GCA_014800605.1 Bacteroidales bacterium
ACCTCGGCCAACTGCTTGACGGGATTGAGGCCACTCTGCATCATGTCGGAAGCACGGCTGTCCCGGGCATCCAAGCCAAGCCGATTGTCGACATAGTTGTCGAGCTGTCAGATAGCAGTCAGCTTCCGGTGGCTAAGGAGTGTCTGATCTCCGCCGGCTATCTGCTTATGTCAGAATCAGCCACGCGTGCGAGTCTGAACAAAGGCTATACTCCCGAGGGGTATGCCGACAGGGTCTTTCACATACATCTCCGCCGTCAGGGAGAGGTCGACGAGGTCTATTTCCGCGATTATCTCATAGAAAATCCCGATGTGGCCAGGGCATACGAGGTGCTGAAGCTGACGCTTTGGAAGAAGTATGAGCATGATCGCGACGGATACACTGCCGCCAAGACCGACTTTGTCACCCGCTATACCGACTTGGCAAAGCATGAAAAAGCCGACTGAGGCGAGCTCGGCCGGCTTTACGCTGTATTCGTTGTTTGAAAATTATTTCAGGGTGAGGGAGCCTAAGCAGAAGTAGGCGGGGGTGTTCATGCCCCACTGGCCGCTGTCGCTCGATGCCATCTGGAAGTAGATGGCGTCAACAGTTCCGAGTGTAGAGAGATCAACTTTCTGCCAGGCTGACAGTATGTTAGTGCCATTAGCGAGTCTTACTTCGATGGTCGAAGTAAGGTCGCCGTTGCGTAGGCCATGGATGTAGAGTGTCAGCCAGTCGTCAGACGTGAACTTATGGCAGAAGTCATCGCCATTGAGCAGTGTGTAGTAGGTATAGCAGGCGTTTGTGATATAGGCATAGGCAGGTGTGACGGGCGTCTTAGCATCAATCTTGACAGACTGATGAGCCGGGACGGTGTAGTCGGGAGCTACGGTCAGTGTCTCCTGCGAATCCCAGCATCCGAGCATGAAGCCGTTGCCGAGCACGGGCTGTCCGGTAATCGCGCCCCACTGATATGTGACCCAGTTGCCGGAGTGGTCGCTCTTGTCGGTAGACACAGAGGGGGTGAAGCCTTTCCAAGAGTAGTAGGTGATGCCGTCCCATTCTGAGGCGAGCGCCGAGCGCATGAATGTCAGTCCATCGATGGTCAGCGCATTGTCATAGGCGGCATCAAAGCAGTAGTCCCATTCGCCGGTTGATGAAAATTCGGCTTTGTCGAATTCAAATTTGACGGTCTGATCAAGATCAATTGCGGGATCGTTGGAGTCGCTACAGGATGTGGCAACGAGGGCAAGCACTACGAAAGCACCGGCCACAAGAGAATGTAGATGTTTCATTGTGAATATTTGTTTAGTTAGTTCTTTCATGCGAGGATATAACTAATGGTGGAATTCCAACCACCCCGGTTCCCGACTCGAGCCAGCTATCTGGCCTAACGGTTGCGCGACAGTCCATGATTTACACATGGTTCCCGTTTGATTTTTTATATTTTACGATGCAAAGTTAATCGTTATTTCTAAACTTTCGGTGTTTTGATGCGTTTAATTTTTAGACATTAATTTGAATTCATATATAATCATCACAATATGCGTCCGATAATCACCCATTTCACTGACGACGACCTCTATAAGTTTACAATGTGCTGTGCTGTCATCGACAATTTTCCGCGTGCTCAGGTGCGCTATCAGTTCACCGACCGCGATGGCCGCGTCTATCCCGCCGGATTTGCCGACGAACTGCGCTCTCAGGTTAAGATGCTTGAAGATCTGGTGATTACGGATGAGGAAGTCGCGTTCATGACACGCGCGTGCCCCTATATACCGACATGGTTTTACAGCTATCTCAAGGGATTTCGCTACGATGCGTCGTGGGTCACCGTGGAGCAGGACGCTGACGGACATCTGCATCTGGGCATCGAGGGTCCGTGGAGCGGCACGATACTCCTCGAGGTCAAGCTGCTCGCCATCATCTCCGAACTATATTATTTAATGACAGGCGAGGACTCGGCTTTCGACCTCGGTGACACAAACACCCGCAGCTACGGGAAAGCTCGACGCCTAATCTCGGGCGGATGCGATTTCAGCGAGTTCGGTACTCGCCGTCGCGCTTCGTTTGCCGTTCAGGATACGGTCGTCAAGGCTATGAGTGAATGCGGAAAGGCTATTGCCGGCCCGGGAAGATTTGTCGGGACAAGCAATGTCTATTTTGCTATGAAATATGGTCTGACGCCGATCGGCACGATGGCCCATGAGCTTGTCTGCGCCATCGCCGGCATGTATGGTCCGCAGATGGCCAACCACCTTGCCATGCAGGCGTGGTCCGCTACATATCGTGGCGCGCTCGGCACGTTCCTCTATGACACATATGGCTGGGATATCTTCAGCCTGAATTTCTCGGAAGACTATGCAAACATGTTTAAGGGGTTGCGAGTTGATAGTGGCGACAATTACGATCAGCTGCGCAAGATTGTCGAGAAATACCGCTCCCTTGGGATAGACCCTCGCACGAAGCAGATTGTGTTCAGTAACGCCTTGACCACTGATGAGGCATTAAAGATAAATGAGGTCGCGCGCCCCGTGTGCCAGCCCTCATTCGGTATCGGAACTCACTTTACAAACGACTTCCCCGGCATCCGCCATCTGAATATAGTCATCAAGCTTATTGAGGTGAAGATTACGGAGTCATGGACCTTCTTCAACAAGACCTGCAAGCTAAGCGAGGATCATGGCAAGTATACCGGCGACCCTGAGGTGGTGAAACGCTTCCGCGAGGCTCTTTACTTAGAATGGTAGAGGTATTGCCCTTTCCCATCGGTAGCTTTGCCATAGGCTACGGCGTGTGTCGGGCAGATGTGGTAGCAGCGGAGGCAGAGCGCACAGGCATCGCCCCACACCGGGTACCCGTCGGTCATCGTGATATTGTCCATCGGGCAGCTCATGGCGCATCGGCCGCACGAGATGCAGCTGTCGAGCGCGTGAAATGGACGGGGTGACATGGCGTAGCGCTTAAACCACGGATAGATGATGCCGCTCTTGAAGCGAGGAAATCGGCCCCGTATGATCAGATCGTCGGTCCGACCGGCGGCGATACGCTCTGACGTCTTGGCTATCATAGCGGGTGCCTCTTCGAGCTTCTTATCACGCACTGCCTCCGGGTCGGTGTCAAACCCTTTCATGAGCACGTAGGTATTGGGCATGATGATCGAGGTGGCGCTTCCGGTGCGCCAGCTGCGTGATGCCATGAGTTTGCACCATTGCTGCGCTGTCATCCCGGCATCGTCGCCGCAGGTGATAGCCAAGTGGTGTAGAGCTAATTCCGCTCCGTCGATGTTGCACTCTCTGATGAACTTTACGACCACGGGAGGAACTCCCCACGAGTAGACGGGAAAGACCCAGACGATGGGCTCGTTTCCCTCCTTGGCCGGGCGTAGAGTGTGTTCTGACGGAGCTGTCAGCAGCTTGCCTGTGAGCTCGATAGCTTCTGTATGGAGCTTTTCGGCAAGCCCAAGAGCTACGGCACGACTATTGCCGGTGCCGGAAAAGTAGATTATCATCAGACAATAGTGACTTGAGTTGCACCGTAGCCATACTCCTGGAAGGATGCGTCCTGCACGAGGTGTCCTTTGTATCTGTGAGTCAATTCTTTGGTCAGCGCGTTGCGGAGCACTCCTTCACCCTTGCCGTGGATGAAGACTATCTTCTGTCCTTTGTTCTTGAGGTTCTGATCCATTACGCGGCGAAACTCATCGACCTGCAGATTGAGCATATCGGCTGCTGTCAGTCCGGCGGTATTGTCTACGAGTTCGTTGATATGCAGATCGACTTCGATGATGTCGCCGTTGCGCTTGTCGCCATGTTTGAACTGTCGCTTGATGACGGGGCGACGGTCGGCGTTGCGCTTCTGCCGCATCGCTTTCTCCAGTTCGCGGCCATCCACATTTTTCTGGCGCATCGGCCGGTCGTTGCGCACCAGGTCAAATGCGATCACGGGGATGTCGAAGTAGGGATTATCGTGGAAGGCATGCAGCTTGAAGAAGCGTGTCGTGTCAAGATTGTACTCTACGAGCGCGGGATTCTTGGCAGCGTACTGTCGCTCCTGCTTGAAGGCTATGTATTGGAAGGCGATTCGGTCCATAGCCGGGAGCATAGCCTGGGTTACGGTGTCAATTCGGAGCTGAATGTTGGGCTCCACGATGCCTGCATAGCGGGTGTTCCAACCGTCGTCGCTGTCGGATCGAGTCATATAGGTGAAGTAGAGATAGTAGTTGGAGTCATTGACGATATATGCGTCAAAGTCGCTTGTCGACAGGTGCTTCAGGTCGGTAGGCTCGTAGCCGAGGACGAGATTGAGGGTATTGCCTGTATCTGTCTCGGGGCCTGACTCCACGTCATCATCTTCATCGGCTGCCACGGCTTTGGGCGCCGGAGCTGATGGCTTGATGGCCGGGCTCTTGGCAACTGCCGGAGCCGTCGACTGTGGGCGCGATGATGCCTGATCGACTACCACGCACTCTTTCAGTAAGATAGGAACTTCAAAGCCGTCGGAGTCTTCCACATGTGCGATGTTGCCTTCGATGCGCACGATGCGTCCGCCGCCGGTAGAGTTGAGAAAACGTACAATATCACCTATTTTAGCCATATTTTATTTCTTTTTAGAGTCAATTTCCTTGAGGAGTTCTTCTACAGCTGCTCGGAGCTGAGTGTCTTCTCCTTTAACAATCTTGACGGGATCTTGATTGACAAGGATGTCAGGTTCGAGTTGAGAATTTTCGAGATAGTTGCCTTCAGCTGTCTTGTAGCCGATGACGGGGATTCCGAAGATGAGGGTAGGATCCTGAAGTGTCACCCAGTTGACGCTGGTCATCGTGCCGGCCACGGGAGCGCCGACAAGCTTGCCGAGGCCTTGGTGCTTGTAGACCCAGGGGGTGCCGTGAGCATTGGAATAGCAGGCTTCCGACTGGAGCATGATGCTCGGTTTGTTCCAGCGGCGTGAGGGCATGTCGCAGCTCTCCACGTCGCGGATTACCTGAGTGAGATATTTCTCGCCGGAGAAGAGCACTTCGATATCTTCGTGCATGCGGCCGCCGCCATTCCAGCGTATGTCGATGACGATACCTTCGCGGTCATTGTATTTGCCAAGAATGTCGGCGTATATCGGGCGGAAGCTGTTGTCGTTCATCGACGCGATATGCACATAGCCCAGACGGCCGTTTGACCAGCTGTCGACGTCGGCAGCGCGGTTGGCTACCCAGCGCTTGTAGAGCAGGCTGCTCTCTTTGCCGGTGGTAATCGGTTTGACGGTCTCGCTGACTTTCGTCCCGTCAGGCAGAGTGAACTCTACAAGGGTCTTGTTGTCGGCAATGTCGGTCATTATCTCCGCGAAGTCGCTGTCGGCTGTCAGCTTGTTGCCATTGATAGCCGTGATTATTGCTCCGGGTTTCATAGCCGAGGATGCGCGGTCGAAGGGTCCGTCTTTGATTATCTCCTCGACTTTCAGCCCCTGGCCTGTGTAGGTCATATCGTAGAACAGACCTAGCGTAGCGGTGCGGTCGGCCTCCTTCGAGGCTCCGGGGCGATAGCGGCTGCCTGTGTGCGACACGTTGAGCTCCCCAAGCAGTTCTGACAGCATCTCGGCAAAGTCATAATTGTTGTCGATATGGGGGAGGAACTTGCGATAGTCGGCTACCATCTTGTCCCAGTTGACGCCGTGCATGTCTTTGCGGTAGAACAGCTGATGCTCAGAGTTGGCAACCTCGTTGAGCATCGCCTCGCGCTCAGCTGCGCGGTCGATGGTCTGAGTGGCCTTAGCTGTGATGGGGGTCAGTTTGTCGCTCTTGAGGTCGAGCTTACTCGGCTTGTTGCCAAGGATAAATACCTTCTTGCCTGTCTTGTCGAGATCGAAGCCTGAGGCAGAGAGTCCTGCCTTGTTGACGAGTTTGGGCTCGCGTTTGCGGAGATCCATCTTCCAGAGGTCATAGCCCTTATCAAGTTCAGAGAGGAAATAGAGGTTTTCGCCGTCAGCATCGATCATCGCATCTGAGAGACTGCTTGAGAAGGGGGTCATGCGCACGATGCGATCCTGGATACCGTCGATTTCGACCACGATGGCCTTCTTGTCGTCAGATTTCTTTTCCTTATCGGCGTCCTTCTTCTCATCCTTTTTGTCGTCAGACTTGGACTTGTCGTCCTGCTTCTTCCGGTCGTTGTAGATTTCAAGATCCTCTTTCGAAAGATTGTATTTGTCGCGGGCCTCGCGATTGAGGAAGACAAGCATGATGTCGTCCTGATTGCCCCACGAGGCCTGAGCTCTGAGTCCATAGCGCTCGGTGAAGAACATCAGCGCGTTGCCGTCCATGACGAACCGGGGGGTTGAGTCTATATATCCGCTTTGTGTCAGGTTGACATAAGTTCCGTCCTCTACATTGATGAGGGCTATATCGGTGTAGGGGTCATGCTTGTTGTCGATGACTTCGAGAGCTATCCAGCGGCTGTCAGGCGACCATACGAAGTCGAAGCCGCTGCGGCGTGCCATTGTCGAGCCGTCGGTCAGTTCTTTCTCCTTGTCGTTGACGAGGTCTCTGACTACGAGCTTGTTGCGGTCCTTGATGTAGGCGAGTTTCTTGCCGTCGGGCGACACCGAGGGATAGAAGCGCTCGATATTGTCGGCTTTGACCAGCGGCTTTTCGTCGATGATGGTCGCATTCGGGAAGTCGGGGTCGTCATCGCGCGAGATAGTTGCCTTGTAGATGTTATAGTGGCCGTCGCGCATTGATGAGTAGTAGATGTTGCGGTTGTCGGCCCATGTGATCTGGCTCTCGGCTGCCGGCGTATTGGTGATCTGTTTTGTGGTAGGATATTCTACAGATGTGACGAAGACATCGCCGCGGCTGACGAATGCCAGCTGCTTGCCATCGGGCGAAATAGCTCCGCCGCGTAGGTTGACAGGGAGTTTGGAGTTGGTAGCGGGCTGTGCGGCAGTCGTGATATCGATCTTTACCTTTGTCGGCTTCTGCCCCGGGGTCAGAGTGAAGATCTCACCGTCATAGGCAAATGCCAGCTGGCCGGTCTTTGATGCAGAGAGGAAGCGGACGGGGTGGGACTTGAAGTTGGTGAGCGCCTTGACTGAGTTGAGGTCGGAGAGGGGAGCGGCGTAGACATTGAATGAGCCGCCATCTCGTTCGCTCAGATAGTAGACCGTCTTGCCGTCGGGTGAGAAAGCCGGGTCGCGATCTTCGCCTGGACGGGAGGTCAGATTGGTGTGAGTTCCGTCCTTCAGATTCAGGCTCCAGATGTCGCCGGTCACCGACGAGGTGTGGTGCTTGCGCCATTCATTCTCCATGCCGGGGGTGCGCTGATACAGCATGAGAGTGCCGTCGGGCGAGTAGACAGGGCGATTGATCGCAGTGGCTTCTACCCGAGATGATGCCCCACCTGCTACGGGCACACGGTAGAGTTCGCTCTCAAGCGAAGTCGGGAACATGGCGCTTGCGGCCGGATCCTGGATTGATGCCGAGTAGAGTATATACTTGCCATCGGGTGTGAATGTCTCGGGTGTCTCAGATGCCGAGTGAGTGGTCAGTCGGGTGGGGGTGCCTCCCATTGATGGTATGGCGTAAATGTCGAAATTGCCGTGAGCGTCTGATGTGTATGCGATTGTCTTTCCGTCAGGCGACCATATCGGGGTGGTGTTGTAGGCCGGGCCTGTCGTCAGCTGTCTCGCTGACCCACCGCCGGCGGGCACGGTGTAGATATTTCCTTTGTATGTGAAGGCCAGAGTGGATCCGTCTGGAGAGATCTTGACGTCGCGGAGCCAGAGGGGTGTTTCCGCAGCTGCGGTTGCTACTGCGAGCGAGGCAAAGAGTGCGGTGTATATCTTTTTCATGTTGAGTAAGGTTTACGGATTAGACGATACTGACTTGAAGCAAGTGGTATCCGAATATATCGTGCGCACTCGCTTAATGACGTAAAGTTAGTCAAAACAATTTTTATCGCCAAATTGTGCGGCGTCTTATTCGCGGAAGTAGATGCGCTTGACGCGGGGAGCGACGGATGTCAGCACCTCATAGGGGATCGTGTCAAGGATCTCTGCCACCTCTTCGACCGGGATTTCCGAGCCGAAAATCTCAACTCTGTCGCCTGGTTGCGCATCGCATCCCGTGACATCTATCATGCAGATATCCATGCAGATATTGCCAATGGTCGGGCATCTATGGCCGTTGATGCTGACTCGCAGAGCGCCATTGCCGAGGTGGCGGTTGAGACCGTCGGCGTAGCCTATCGGCACGGTGGCAATCGATGATTCGGTGTCGATCTTGCCACGGCGCGCATAGCCGATAGTGTCGCCCGGTTGCCGCTGCTTGACGGCGCTTATCGAGGTTACGAGGGTCGAGACGGGGAGCAGAGATTTCGACATCTTGGAGTCGAGCGGCGATACTCCATATAGGCCGATGCCAAGACGCACCATATCGTATTGATACTCAGGATAGCGCATGATACCGGCCGTGTTGAGTATGTGACGTTTTACGGTGTAGTCGATGTTGCTGACCAGATAGCTGCTCATGCGGTCAAACGACTGCAGCTGGCCCAGCGTGTATTCATCCATGTCAGGGCAGTCAGCGGTGGCCAGGTGGGAGAATATAGTCGCGACACGAAGCGACGGATAGCGCTTCAGGTGCTCGACGAGTTCGGGGAGTTCCGACTCATTGAAGCCGAAGCGGTGCATTCCCGTGTCGAGTTTGATATGAATGGGGTATGAGCTAAGTCCGACGGCGTCGACAGCGCGGGCTACGGTCGCAAGCTCGGAGAGTGAGAATATTGTCGGCTCGAGGTTGTTGTGTATGAGCGCGTTGGCGTTGGTGGTCAGCGGATTCAGTACCATTATCGGCATCGAGATACCTCCACGTCTGAGGCTTAGTCCCTCCTCAATGACGGCCACTGCAAGATAGGCTGCTCCCTGATTCTGCAGGGTGCGGGCTACCTCGACTGCTCCGGCGCCGTAGGCATCCGCCTTGATCATGGCTACCAGTCCGGTAGCGGGGTCGACGAGGGAGCGGAAGTAGTTGAAATTATGGGTAAGCGAATCAAGGTTGACTTCGAGGCATGTGGCATGGCGGGTTGGCTCAACTGCCTGACTGATAAGGCCGAATTCTGAGGTAGAGTTACCGCTAATCAGTATGGCAGAGTCGGCGAAGTAGGCATCGTCGCCTGAGCGCAGGAAGGAGTCGGCCGTAGGGTATCCCTGATGGGAGATCGCCTCACCGAAGCTGTTGATATAGTGGCTGATGACTTTGCCGATACCGATCACTCTGTCTACTCCATGCGCAAGAAGCAGATTCTCAAGATGGGTGTACCCTTCCTCCGGGTTCTTGCCGCGAAGATCAAGGTCGCCGAGGATGGCTACGAGTCTGCGACCGCCCACACGCCTGCCGAATCGGTCAAGCGCTGTCTCTATGGCGCCCAGGTCGGTGCTGAAATGGTCGGTGGCTACTATCCGCCCGTCGTCCCCCTCGGTTATGTCGAGTCGGGTAGAGCGTATGCGGTAGTCGGGCAGATTGCCGAGTGGCAGTCCTGTCAGTCGAGCAATAATAGTTGCGGCATCGGCTGTATCCGAGGCGTGGATGAGTCGGGCTGTCGGGTTGGTCTCGCTTAGGATGCGCTCAATCAGCGGGTCGGCGTCAAAATATATTATATCGGAGACCTCGCGAAATAGCTCTGCCTTTTCGCGGCATTTCTCTTCGAGTGAGGCGAAGTCGCCTGAGTGCTCATCGGTCAGTCCTGTAAATACGCCGATGGTGGGGCGTATCATCTTTGCCAATTTTGCCATCTCACCCGGGCGCGATATACCGGCTTCAAAGATGCCCAGACGGGTGTCCGGCTCAAGTCGCCAGAGCGACATCGGGACTCCGATCTGAGAGTTCCAGCTACGGGGCGATGCGGTGACTCTGACTGTGGAGAATGCCTCGGCAAGATATTCTTTCATCAGCGACTTTCCCCGGCTTCCGGTCACGGCTACTATGGGACAGTCTACGAGGCTGCGGATATAGGAGGCCGACCGCTGAAGGATGTCGAGGACACTCTCGCCCCCCTCTGCTACAAGAGCGTATGTATCGGCCGGAAGCTGGCTGTCAGCTAAGCTTTCGCGACTGACTACGAAGTGGCGCACGCCGCGGCGATACAGCTCGCGGATGTATCTGTGGCCGTCATTGCTGGGTGTCGACAGCGCAAAGAAGAGAGTCTCCTTGGGGAAGAGCAGGGAGCGGCTGTCGATCAGGGGATGGGAGAGCAGGTCGGTGTCAGGAGTGCCTGACAGCGGTATGTTTAGTGCTTTGGAAAGCTCATCGAGAGTCAGTTTCATAGGTCAGAGTATGGGGCGATGTTGGGAGCGGAGAGATGCTTTGCGTGCGGCTAAGGCCATAGTTCGGGTAGCCGTGGTGAAGTAGCTCTCCGAGAAGCGTTCATATATATAATCGACTGCGGTCTCAGAGGGGTGCTTCATGTCGGAGGTATAGAATCGGTAGTCGCGCAAGTCGTCGAGCAGTATCTCGTAGGAGGGAAAGTATTCGGCCTTTCCGGCGCGGCACAGCTCGTCGATAGCAAGCAGAAGGCGGGCCTTTGAGAGCTGATTGCCGTGAAGGCCGTCGGCTATATGGCGTATGGGGCTGACAGTGAATATGATTCGGCGCCCCCTGGTCAATGGCTCCCATAGAGCAACTATCTCGTCGACACTCAGATAGCGGTCGGTGAATTTCGATGTGGGGAGCTTGTGGCAGTTGCCGACTATGCTATTACCTTCATACTCAAAGATGTGAGAGGTGCCGAAGGTGATTATCCATAGATCCGCAGCTTGTAGCTTCATTGAGAGATGCTGAAAGTCGGAATTGACTTTCTCGGCAAGCACGTCCGGGTGATCTCCCTGATAACGAGATGGAAAGTCGAGTGCGTGATAAGCGTCGTCATGACGGACGAAATCGGATGCCGCATAGGCTCTCCCTTCAAGAGCGCGATTGACCACGCGAGCCAGCGAGGCAGGGTTGTAGAGCGGCCCCATAGGGTTGGCCATGACGTCAAATCCGTCGGCTAACAATCGTGCCCCGACTTCGGTCGTAAAGCATGAGCCGAGCATTGCAATCTTTGAATGATAGTCGATGGGGGCGACTCCGCGCAAGGGCTCTATTTCAGTACGGAATTTCACAGTCGCGGCCGGATTAATACATCTGATAGTTGGTCGAAAGCACTTGGAACTCAGTGCGTCGGTTGATCTGGTCGGCTACCTCCTGGTCTTCCGCCGAGAGGGTCTCGATGTATTCAGGGGTCAGCGTCGTGCCCTCCTCAAATTGAGGAAATTCGCGAGCAAGTTTCTTGGTGATGGTTTTCGGGCGTGACTTGCCGTAGCCCATAGCCTGCAGGCGATCCGCGCTGATGCCGGCTTCGATGAGGTAGTCGATGACCGACTGCGCACGTCGCTGCGACAGCTTGATGTTGTATTCTTCAGAGCCCTTGCGGTCGGTGTGCGAAGCCATTTCGATTGTGATGTTCGGGTTGTCGTTCATCACCTGGACCATCTCAGCAAGTGCCGTTTTTGATTCGGGACGCAGGGTCGCCTTGTCGAAGTCGTAGAAGATATTGTCGATCACGACAGGCTTATTGATCGATGCGAGTATGAAGTCGGCGTAGTAATCGGCATCCTCCTCGGCATTGTCGGCCTCAAACTCCTTGCGGGCGTTGAGGTAGCCTTTGGCTCCGGCCAGCATTACATATCTGACACCGCGGTTGAGTGGGAATGAGAATGTGCCGTCATTGCGGGCTATCTCCTTGCGGTTGGAGCCGTCATTGCCTACGATGCGGATGATGGCGTTCGGCACAGGCTCTTCGTCCTTGTCGAGTACATAACCTGAGAGATTGATGCGCAGGTCGGGGAGCTCAAACGAATAGATGTGGTCGCGGCCGTATGCGTCGCCGCGGTTGGAGCTGAAGAAGCCGCTTTCGCCTGCTCCGAATGTGATTCCGAAGTCATCGGCAGAAGAGTTGACCGGCTGCCCCATATTCTCCACGCGCCATCCGCCCGAAGGGGTGAGGGTGGCTTTGAAGAGGTCGAGTCCGCCAAATCCGGGATGACCGTCGGAGGCGAAATACAGTATGCTGTCAGTGCGCCAGTAGGGAAACATCTCGTCGCCGGCGGTATTGATAAACTCGCCCATGTTTTCGAGCGAGCCTGCACGCTCTTTGAGGTTGATGCGCCACAGGTCGCGGCCACCCTGGCCACCGGGCATATCGGATGTGAAGCAGAGCCAGCGGCCATCGGGCGACACGGCGGGGTGTCCGTAGGATGAGAGCGTGTCGGCTGTGATCTCAAGTTTGACCGGCGCGCTCCATTTGGCGTCGGATCGCTGTGAGGTGTAGATCTCCACACCGGTTGCCGACGACGGTGATCGGCGCGCTTTGGTCAGATACATAGTTGACCCGTCGGGCGAAAACGAGATGATGCCTTCGTCCATCTCAGTGTTGAGTTCTCCCTCTACGGGCTCCGGCTTCATCCATTCTCCGCGCTCATTCTTTCGCGAAAACCAGATGTCGCCTTTCTTCATGCCGGTGATCTCGCTGCGATGGTCGCCGGTGACCTTCTCATTGGTGGTCGTGAAGTAGAGCTGGTCGAGGCTCGAGTCGATATACATCGGCGAGAAGTCGGAGCGACGGGAGTTGAACACCTTATTCTGTTTGACGACATAGCGGGTAGGGTTTCCCTTGGCGTCCAGAGCCAGACGACATCCGGCGATGCCGTTGAGAGCTGTCTTGTTGCCGGGCGCTTTGGTCAGGAACTGTTCGTATGACTTGATGGCATCGGCATACTTGCCATCGGCCTGCTGATTGACGGCAAGCAGAAGGAGCGCTGTCGAGTCGGGGTAGTTGTAGCGGATGGCGTTCTGCAGAGCGGCCGTGGCGCGGGCGCTCATGTTGAGCTGATTGTAGCAGAGCCCCATCTTGTAGGCTACCTCTCCGCGCAGGGGGCGATCCTGCTGTTTAGTCAGTTTGTTGTATACCTTGCGATAGGTGTTGGCGGCATCGAAATATTCGCCGCGGTCCATCTGCTCATTGGCAGTAGCGAGTTTCGCTCCGCCGCATCCGGTCATCAGGCTTATCAGCACTGCCGACAGGATGGCAAGGAGGGATATGTGTTTATTCATTGTTGCCGAGGATAATTGGTGCGAAATAATCGGGACGGTGGAAGTCAGGTGTCGGGGTGGGTACCGGAGCCCATGTCAGGAAGTAGGGCTCTTTGCATCCGTCGCTGCATGAGTAGATATTGCCCTCAAGCGCTATCGGGGTCTTGGCGTCGGGCTCAACCTCTATGAGCGACAGGGGGATGACCGCTAAAAGAGCAACTTCCTCCGCCGGATCGGCCTTGCGGGATTCGTGGGGCAGGGGAGCGTCGGTCAACGGGTAGCGACCGATCTGTGCGAGCTTGTCGGGTGTGAACTTGACAGCGCCCGTGCGACCGGGACGGCGTGAGACGTTGGCAAATCCTCGATAGTTGAACTCGAAGTTGCAGTAGTGGGTGTCGCCGGCCTTTTTGAGGAATATCTCGAAGCAGTTGTCGCTCGCTACAGGCTGCAGGTCAGCAGTAGCTGCGGCGCGCAGCTCGTCGGTATGCAGAGTGAATAGCGCGTAGATCGCGTTGCCGTCGTGGGCGAGCATCACGCGCGATTCCGGACTCTTGGGAAAATCTTTGGCCCAGTTGAGACAGTTGATCTCAACCTGTGTGCCCTTGTCCCGCAGTGTTTGGGCTGTCTCGGCCGGAGTGAGAGTGTTGAGATTATGTATTAGAGGCAGGTGTAATGATCTCTGTGTCATGTGTCTTCGGGTTGTTATAGTAGTCTTTGACAGCACCATATATGCCGTATAGGGCCATAAGCAGGATTATGCTGCCGATGATACGGTTGATAAGCCACATGGATCGCACATTGAAGTGAGCGCGGACTTTGTTGACAAAAAACGTGATGATATACCACCATACGATTGTCCCCGTAAAGATGAATGAGTAGCCGGCGATATAGTGGCTCTTGTCATATTCAGGCAGAAGGAAGTTGAAGCGTCCGAACAGACCGATTATGAAGAAGATAATCAGCGGATTGGATGCTGTGAATAGAAATCCGGTAGCTATGTCCGTGCCGAATGTGTTGCGCGATCGTGAAGGCTTTTTGAGGGCTGCGGCAGGATTACGGTTAAAGAGCCAGCAGGCAAAGGCTATGAGTACGACGCTGCCTATGATCTGGATGATGATCGAGTGCCGTTCGATGAATGACTGCACCATTGAGAGACATAGCCCCGTCACAAGGCAATAGCAGAGGTCGGAGAGCCCCGCGCCTATGCCGGTGCAGAAGCCTGACCAGCGACCCTTGTTGAGCGTGCGCTGTATGCATAGCATCCCGACCGGGCCCATTGGAGCCGATACGAGTATGCCTATTAGAAGGCCACTTAGCAATATGTCTATGTATGGTTGCATTCAACTTGCAAAGATAGCAAAATTTTTCATATACTTAGACCTCGTTTACCAATATTTGTTAACGTCGGTAACCGAGGTCTAAGAGGTTGAAATTTCATGAAATAGAGAGGCTCTATCCCTTCTTGCGGCGGGGAGGGCGCAGGGTTTTGGCGGCGTGGCGATAGCGTTCGGCCTCGTCAGGATCGCCGAGCAGGTCGTAAATGTCGGCAATCGAATTGTAGATAGCCGGATTCTTCTTGTCGTGCGCCAGAGCTTTCAGCAGGAGGTTGAGGGCCTCGTAGGTGTCACCGGTCTGCTGATAAAGGTCTGACAGTCGGATGAGCGCTGTGGCATTCTCGCTATCCTGCTTTAGGATAGTAAGATAGGTCGAGACAGCGCTGTCGAGGTCGGCCGACAGCGTGTAGGCGTTTGCGAGTCCGTGTAGTGCGCGAAGATCGCCGGGGGCTATGTCGAGTGCTTTACGATAATTGGCGATTGCAGGCGAGAGTTCCCCTTCTTCAAGGCACTCCTCGCCGAGGGTAATATATTCCCCTGCGAGTTGGCGGAATTTTGTTGCACCTTCTCCGGCCTCCGATTTAAGTGTCTTAATTTCAGAGCGAAGTGAGTCTATGACTGCAAGCTTGTGCTTGATCAGCCGGATTACTTCGGGCCGGTGCAGGATGTCTTTGCGCTGCATGGCGGCGAAGAACAGGTCGACAGCCTGCGATGTATGCCCCATGTCAAATTTCTTGGCCGCCTGCCGATACATCTCGTCGGCGCGGGCTGCCTCAATGGCTTGATTTATAGCGTCCTGATTGTTGAATAGCCGTGTGAACCCGACGATGGCCGGATTGACAAAGATGTCGCGCGCCGTCAGTGGCGATTTTAGGGTGAGTCCGTCAAGCGAGGTCGAGCGGCTCAGCGCCACGTAGCTCTGTCCCGATGAGAATGCCCCGCGCCCAAGGTCGATGATTACGCGATTGAATGTCAGTCCCTGGCTCTTGTGGATTGTGAGGGCCCAGGCTAAGCGGATGGGGTATTGGCGGTAGATGCCAAGCACTTTCTCCGACACACGATGAGTCTCCTCGTCATAGCCGTATTCGATGTTTTCCCATTGTTCGGGTGTGAGGACGTGGCGGGTGCCATCCTCAAGCTCGATTTCAAGGCGGTCAGGAGTGGCCGAGTGTACGCGGCCAAGCGTGCCGTTGACCCACCGCTTGTCGC
>JAAVFS010000020.1 GCA_014800605.1 Bacteroidales bacterium
CTTCCTATATACAATCAGCCTGCTAAGGATCTTCTTGCCGAACAGATGCTTAAGATTGTTTTTTCTGACAGAGAGATCATCACTGTAGACTGTAATTCACTTATTAAGCAGCATGGCTCGCTCCATTGCGTGACAATGCAAATCCCATTTAATGTAATCCGTATATGAAGAAAGATATTATAAAAGTCGGTATAATACAGCAGCATAATACTGACGATATTGCTGACAATCGTAAGCGCCTGTTGGAAAAAATCAGTCAGCTGGCTGCAGATGGTGCTGATCTTATTGTCAATCAGGAACTGCATGATTCGCTCTACTTCTGTCAAACAGAGACGCCGGAAGCATTTGATCTTGCAGTGACAATCCCCTCGGAGGTGACCGACTGTTATGCAGAGGCTGCGCGAAAAAATAATGTTGTAATCGTTACTTCGCTTTTCGAGCGACGTGCCCCGGGTCTATATCATAACACAGCAGTGGTGTTTGAAAAGGATGGCTCCATTGCAGGTAAATATAGGAAAATGCACATCCCTGACGATCCGGCATACTATGAGAAATTCTATTTCACACCCGGCGACCTAGGATTCACGCCTATCGAGACCTCCTTGGGAAAGCTTGGCGTCCTGGTTTGCTGGGACCAATGGTATCCTGAAGCAGCCAGACTTATGGCTCTTGCAGGCGCAGAGTTTCTGATCTATCCTACCGCTATTGGCTGGGAGTCATCAGATATCGAGGAAGAAAAAATGCGACAGCGTGAAGCATGGATTACAGTTCAGCGTGGTCATGCGGTCGCTAATGGCCTGCCTGTGATTACTGTCAATAGAGTTGGCTACGAACCTGATCCATCGGGTATCACAGGTGGTATTCAGTTTTGGGGATCGAGCTTTGTAGCCGGACCTCAGGGCGAATTTCTTTTCCGCGCCTCCGATAGTGATGAAGCATTGGCTATAATCGAGATTGATAGAAAGCGTACAGAATCTGTCCGACGATGGTGGCCATTCCTACGCGATAGACGCATTGAAAATTTTGCTGATCTTCAGCGACGTTATATAGATTAATAAATACAGGCTCTGTTGTCCTTTCGGGAAGCAGAGCCTGTATTTATTATATAGTTTGGATAGCATTATGCCAACGGATTCCAACCTTGCGCTTTCAGTGGAATCTCAGCACCATCACGAGTTACGAGTGCACAACCGAGATTTTCGCTTGTGATGTGACCGATGACAGAGATGCCCTTGATATCCTTGACCTTATCATGCATGTGCAAGGGAACTGTGAACAGGAGTTCGTAATCCTCACCACCGTTCAGTGCGGCAGTAACAAGGTTCATGTTAAGCTCCTCTGCCATGATAGCGGTCTGATAGTCAATTGGAATACGGTCTTCATATACTCGGCATCCCACTTTGCTCTGGTGGCATATATGCAGAAGCTCTGAGGATAGGCCGTCAGAAACATCCATCATTGAGGTTGGTACGATACCATTTTCAGCAAGAATAGCTACAATATCTTTTCTTGCTTCAGGCTTCAACTGTCGCTCAACCAGGTATTCCTTTCCTCCAAAATCAGGGATTAAATCGATCTGACCTTGTGAAGCGACTTTCTCACGCTCTAACAGCTGCAAACCCATGTATGCTGCTCCGAGATCGCCGGAGACGCATATCAGATCGGTATCTTTTGCTCCGTTGCGATATACAATTTTATCCTTATGAGCATCGCCAATTGCGGTAATGCTGATGATCAGTCCGGAGCGTGAAGAGGTAGTATCGCCACCTACTAAGTCGACACCATAGACTTCGCAAGCTAACTTCATTCCGGCATACAGCTCTTCGATGTGCTCTACCGTAAATCGCTTAGAGATGGCTAACGATACCGTAATCTGTCGGGGGGTGCCATTCATTGCGCATATATCGGAGAGATTGACAACAACGGATTTATACCCGAGGTGTTTGAGCGGCACGTATGTCAGATCAAAGTGTATTCCTTCGATCAGGAGATCTGTGCTGACAAGCACCTCTGTATCCTTATATTCAAGTACAGCGCAATCATCGCCCACTCCTTTGAGAGTGGACGAGTTGCGTATCTGCAGATCTTTTGTAAGATGGTCGATCAGACCAAATTCGCCAAGCGTTGCGATTTCAGTGGCTTTGCCTTCCATAGTCA
Source organism: Bacteroidales bacterium (assembly GCA_014800605.1). Classification (GTDB taxonomy): domain Bacteria; phylum Bacteroidota; class Bacteroidia; order Bacteroidales; family Muribaculaceae; genus JAAVFS01. The sequence goes on from JAAVFS010000020.1 coordinate 2,158, forward strand.
GATATCAAGAAAAAGATTAAAGGCGTGCTACCATTTGACGAATTATCTCCATCATTTTCGGCTGAGCAGTTTCAGCTGCTTTCTGAACCTCTTCGTGTGAAGGTACTTCTGTGATGTCCTTACCTCCGAGGTCGGTAATCACTGAAACACCGAAGACCTTCATGTCGGCATGGTTGGCAACGATGACTTCAGGCACGGTAGACATACCTACGGCATCGCCTCCGATGATACGGAAATATTCGTACTCAGCGGGAGTCTCGAATGTAGGACCGGGGGTGCCGACATATACTCCGTGCATTACGCGAATACCCTGTTCGGCTGCAATCTCATCAGCCATTGCGATATATTTTTTGTTGTAGGGTTCGGTCATTGCGGGGAAACGCGGGCCTAACTCTTTGTAGTTTTTGCCTCGAAGAGGATTCTCCGGGAAGAGATTGATATGGTCGGTGATGATCATTACGTCACCTACGACAAATTCCTTGTTCATACCGCCGGCTGCGTTTGAGACAAACAGAGTCTCAACACCGAGAGCTTTCATGACTCTGACAGGGAAAGTGACCTGCTTCATGTCATAGCCTTCATAATAATGGAAGCGGCCCTGCATTGCCATAACACGCTTACCACCGAGAGTGCCGAAGATGAGGTTTCCGCTGTGACCCTCTACGGTTGAAACAGGGAAATTGGGTATCTCTGAATAGGGAATATACTGCTTGTCCTCGATATGGTCTACGAGTGCGCCTAATCCTGTACCAAGGATGATGGCTGTTTTAGGCATATCGGCTACTTTTGACCGAATGTAGGCTGCGGTTTCATTTATTTTTTCTAACATTGTTTCGGTTATGATTGAAGTTAAACAATTCTATAATGGTAACGTTTTCGGACACCGGGAGGTTTGATGCCGATGAACTTGTCTTAGCAGGTTTTACGACTTTGAATAATCAACTTATTTAGGTCGGCGACAAATTTGTCTCCGCTCTCATTGTCAAATGATACATTTATCGGCAGATAGTAGACGTATTGCTTGAGCTCGTCGGGGAAGTGCGAGTTGTTGGCGAGACGCACGGCATCTTTTTCAGTTGTGACAATAAACTTGTACGTGGCTTTGATCTCTTTGAATCGCTTGGTGATAAGAGAAATGTCTTTCTTAGAGAAATTGTGATGGTCGGAGAATACATTGACTTTTACAAGCGGTTTAAAGCTCTTGATGTATTTAACGAATGGACGCGGATTAGCGATTCCGGCTACCACGAGTATACGGTCCTGTTCAGAGAGATATTCCAGATAAGGCACCTTGTTGGTGACCTCCGGGAATACGGGCTTTAAATTGCCATAGCTGAAGCGCGAGAAATAGAGCTTCTGATACGGATAAAGTGCCAGGTGATTTTTGAATATTCGGTATTCTACCGGCTTCAGGGATTTTGGACATTTTGTGACAATCACCATATCAGCACGATAGACAGCGCGTGAGGACTCTCTGAGGCGTCCGTATGGCAACATCGCATCAGTGAATATCGGTCGATTGAACTCTGTAAGTACGATAGATACCGACGGTTTCACATAGCGATGCTGGAATGCGTCGTCAAGCACCACTAAATTTATATCGGGATTCTCCTCCAGCATCTTTTCTATGCCTTTGCACCGATCCTCGCAGACTGCAACTGTGACATCCTGACCGAATTTTTTGTAAATCTGGAAAGGTTCGTCGCCTATCGTAAGCGGAGTCGATGATTGATCTGCGATGATAAATCCCTTGGTCTTGCGCTTGTATCCACGGCTGAGTACACCTATATTATAGGTGTTTTTCAGCTTGTCGATGATGAATTCGGTGTGTGGCGTTTTTCCGGAACCGCCGACGGCAATATTGCCTACGACAATTACCGGTACATCAAATGAACGCTGTTTCAGCAGGCCGCAGTTAAACATAGAATTGCGCACTGAGGTAATCAACCCATATACTTTCGACATGGGCAGAAGGAAGAGCGTTTCTATAATCTTATTGCGAGCCATTAATTATCTTCAGTAAATTAATATATCTTCCATTCTGGATTGAATTGGTGAGAGTCGTTGCAGGGATTGCATGCTCTCATATATCCATAGATTGTCGCCAAGTTCGCTGTTCAAGATTCCACTGCTCAGTCGAGACTTAAGGATGCTGAACAGCCTGAATTTGTCGAAGCTATTATTGGTATAATCTACGATAGTGTATTCATTTGTGCGGAAGTTGAGGTGTGCTGCCATTGCGCTGACAGCATCTTTTAGCGAACCAATTTTATCAACTAATCCGATCTGCTGAGCAGTGATAGCATCCCATACTCTGCCCTCGGCGATTACCTTGATTGAGTCAACTGACATATTACGCCCAGCGGCACAGCGACTGACAAAGGTCTCATAGCCGCGATCGACAGTCTGCTGAAGTCTTGCTTTCTGGAATTGTGTGAGGGGTGCTGATATTTCGGGCAATTGTCCGGCCGTATTTGTTGCAACGGTAGCGGTAGTAATACCCAGATGGTCATTCATTAAATCCTTGGCGCAGGGTATTAGTCCGAATATGCCAATTGATCCGGTTAGAGTGAGAGCGTCAGCGTAGATCAGATCTGCTCCGCATGAAATATAGTAGCCTCCCGAAGCTGCGTAGTCGCCCATTGAGACATAGAAAGGACGGCCGGTAGCCTTGAACTGTTCCAATGCTTCCCAAATCTGTTCAGAAGCGAAAGCACTTCCGCCTCCTGAATTGACTCGGAGTACAAGTCCGTCAATTTCATAATCACCTATGATCGAATAAATCTGAGGAACAATCTGTGAGGCTACGATTCCCCCTTCACCATCATCAACAATGTCTCCGCAGGCATATAGAACCGCTATTTGATTAGGGCTGTGATCAGTCTTAGTCGGTTCGACAGCCATACAATATTCAGCGGGTGTGATTAGATGCAGGTCATCGGTCTTTTTGATGCCGGTTTTTGTCTTTAGTAGCTCTTCAACTGAATGTCGGTACATTAAGGTATCAATCAGTCGGGCAGAAACATACGTTTCGGGTGCGTGTGTCAGGATAAGGCTATCAGCAATTGAAGAGATATCGGCGGCAGACATCTTGCGAGCAGATGCAATTTTTGCAGAGATGTCATCCCACATTGTATCGAGGAATTGCTGTTGCTGGCGGCGGCTCGGTTCTGATGGAGCGCTAAGTATAAAGGGCTCGACTGCACTCTTATAAGTTCCTACTTTTATCACCTGCATTTCGATACCGAGTTTGTCTAATAGCCCCTTGAAATACAAAGTTGTAGCCGAAAGACCATGAATATCGAGCAGTCCTACAGGATTGAGCGATACCATGTCAGCTATAGACGCTACGAAGTAGTCGCCTTGGGAGAGGTTGTCTCCGTAGGCTATAATCCATTTACCCGATGACTTGAACTTCAGGAGCGACTCGCGAATGTAGTCAAGTGAGGCAAGCCCGGCTTTAATATCCTTACAATCAAGATAGATGCCTTTAATTCTTGAATCGGTTTCAGCATGGCTGATAGCTGCAACAATATCATTAAGACCTTGAGATTCGTCTGTTATTCCAATTAACTTGCCAAGAATTGGAGAACCATCCTGGCGCTCTTCGATTTTTCCGTTTAGCTCGATGTGGAGTATTGAATTCCCCTGAAGGTTAACTTGAGCTACTCGTTTTAGGAAAGATTCGGAAAAAATAGCGCCAATGAACAGTAAGAAGAGAGCAGACAGGAGTATTACCGAAATCCATATGGCGGCAAGTGATCCCAGCATCGATGCTATAAATCGTTTCATCATACCCTCTTATTGATAAGTCGTTGATTGATAAATTATTAAATTTTTGATAGATGTATGTAAGACCCTAATCGACACAAAGTTACAATTTTTTGTCAATGAATTAACGAATTTTACAAAAAAATGTACATTGATTTTATCACATTGCGACGTGCAATGAAATTCTGATACCGCTCTTGTCTACGTCAGGCGTATCGCGATAGTTGAGTCTCCAGACATAGTCCACTCTGAAAAGTTTAAGTATATTGTCGATTCCTGCACTAACCTCCATGTAGGGTTTGCCACGCATCCGAGTGGCATGAGCTGAGGCCGGGAACATGTATAAGTCATTGTTTTCAGCTGGGATATTTTCGTTTCTAAGACTGCCCAGATATCCTCTGAACGAGAAGACTTCTCTTAACTTCAACTTTTTGATTAAGGGTATGTGGTTAAATATCGCTCCATTAGTAAAATAGGATACGAAAACAGACGCATATCTGTCGCTCATAAATTCCATCGGAGTCATGAGCGAGAAGCTTTCAGGCTGAATGGTGTATGACAGGTTGGCATTGGGCATCAGCAGAAGAGGATATGGTACTTGATTCCAGATCCATCCCCCTTTAACGATTCCATCAATGTAGCCGAAAGCTGAAAGCCAGAAGCGCTTGTGGAAGCTGACCTCAGTCTTGTTTATGCCAAAATTATTGCCAAAATATCCGTCAGGACCATATTGGTGACTGATTAAAATGATTGGAGCATCCTGGCTAAGCGGGATACGTTCGCTATTGGTCTGATAGAACTTTTCGCCGGGCGCGTATCTGAGCTGAATTATGAATGAGCTTACATCGAAGTGGTTGTGGCTGACTCCATTGGAAGTGACAAACGGTAGGTATGGACCTACTGATTGGCGCTGTCGATTAAGTGAGGCAACGACAGAAAAGTTATTCTCCAATTCGAGGGTGTATTCCAGTTTTGTTGTGCTGAGGTAGGTCATCAGTTTGTTTTTGATGCGGGTCACTGAGAGCACAAAGTTGTTGGAACTGGTAAAGAGGTAGTGTTGTCCGAGTTTGTCCACGTCATACTCCTGTGACAGGGCTATGGAGTGCATCGGGAACTCTTTGGCATGCTTTTGCTTGTTGCGGAATGAGTATTCAAGCTCTGCGCTGTATTTAAAGCGGTGATCTTTAGTGCCGTAGGCTATATATCCACGGGCAAATATCCGTTTGCTGAGAGCCGCCGTTGTTAGACCTCCGACTCTGAGGCGAATACCCTCAATTTCATTTCCACTAATGGTCGTATTCCAGGGGCCGATATTAAACTTGCTCTTTGAGTCGGGGGATGCAGTAGGGATATATCCGTCGACTATTATCTTGGTGATTGTCTCCAGCCAATGATATGTCTTGTTCTTACGGAGCCGGGTGATCATTTCCCCTACTCTATTTTCGGCATCAGATAACTCGACAGGGCGATTTTCCTGCCAATAATTATCTGTCCTCTCATAGGCGATTTCGGGTGTTATTGTATTACTCAATGAAGAGAAAATTTCCGGCGAGGCTGATTCTGCATAATCATGATTGTAGTAGTTGGAGTTTCGACGGGCATAAACGCCCTGCATACCATCAAATATTTTGAATACGCCTGATACATCCTCATTCTTCAGCTGACGGATGCCGAGACTATCCATCTCGAATGTCTGATTAAGATAAAATTTGTCTACAAAATTTATATTGATATCCTTGGGAATACTTATATTTACTTTTTTGACAAAATAGGAGGAGTCGGAAGTGACAACATACATTTTGCCAGTGAATCCGAATGACTCGGATGTACGTGGCACGAAGCTCAGCTCAACACATTCAGTTCCGTCCACAACAACTGTATCAGTCAGATAATACTTATAGAAATCAGCACCTATATATGAAAGCGGGCTTACAAATCGACTGCGTAAAATGGCAATATCATTGTTGTATAAATCAACTTCATGCAGAATGTCATCCAGAAAAACTTGCATTGACGCTTGATCGATAAAGTCATCAAGGCCAATTCTGCGAATAGCTTTTACGGTCTCCTTCTGAGAGGTCGGATCCTTTCGGTAGTGGCGCGTCGCAAGTTTTTCTTTTAGAGAGATGTTTAGAATGGGAACTGATGGGATGGTAGATGAATCTGTATATTCGTTGAGGAAGCCGAACTTGCCGGAACTTTTTGCTAAAGTATCATTGCTATTGCGGGTAATACCAAGGGTGATCCGCTCATAGACATCGTAGTTGTGGTAATCCTTTTGCTTGGGGTCGTTTAGTTTTGCCTTTGCACGGATGTTTCTCATAAGTTCAACGGCCGGATTATTGCGCTTGGAGTAGTGCTGTCGCTTCTTTTTAACAACTACCTCGTTGAGCTCAATGCTCTGTTCCTTTAAAGGAATGCGTATTGTATCCCCTCCGAGCGACAGGTCGCGCTCAGCAGTTTGATATCCGATCATTGATACTTTGACGATGTTGTTTCCCGGAACAGCATTAATTATCGCGATACCATCCTCATTGGTCGTCGTACCTCTTGATGCGCCCTTTATTATGGTAATGGCGCTTATGATTGGCTCGCCGGTGGAAGCGTCTGTTACCACTACTGTGTATGTCTCCTTGGCAGAGAGTCGTCCTGACGCAGCGATAAAAAAAGCGATGGTTATAATTAATATGTATTGAAGTCTTTTCAAAATATTATACCTTTGTGTTATGGGAAAAGAAATCGAAAGAAAGTTTTTAGTTAAGAATACGTCTTTTAGGGCTCTTGCTTGCAAATGTTTGGAGATGGCTCAGGGATATATATCTACTAATGTTGATTCTACTGTCAGAGTGCGTATTGCTGATGAACATGCTTATCTCACAATTAAGAGCCGCAATGTGGGGATCGTCAGAAGTGAATGGGAGTATGAAATACCGATCTCCGATGCCTTTGAGCTATTGAGATCCTTGACAAATAGAAAATTCATCAACAAAACTCGCTATATAGTCCCGTTTGACGGCTTGCTGTGGGAGGTTGACGTATTCCACGAAGCTCTTGAAGGACTTGTAGTGGCGGAGGTTGAACTTCCGTCGGAAGATACCGAGATACCTGTGCTACCTGAGTTTATCGGGACTGAAGTGACCGGAGATCCGCGTTACTACAACTCTGAATTAGTGAGGACTATGACTATTCCCGAATAGATAGCTTGACTACATTTTCGACATGATGGGTATGAGGGAACATATCCACCGGCTGAACAGCATCAACTCTATATTTGCAGTCTAATAGAGCCAGATCTCGAGCCTGAGTGGCCGGGTTGCAGCTGACGTAGACTATTCGCTTGGGAGCAGCATTTAGAATAACATTGACTACATCCTCATGCATACCTGCGCGTGGTGGGTCGACGATCATCACGTCCGGGCGACCATGACGCTCGATGAATTCATCGGTCAATACATCCTTCATATCGCCTGCAAAGAATTCAGTATTGTCCAGACCGTTTACTTCCGAATTAATGCGCGCATCTTTGATCGCATCTTCAACGTACTCGATACCAATGACTTTCTTGCACTGACGGGCAACAAAGTTGGCAATTGTGCCGGTGCCGGTATAAAGGTCGTAGACAAGTTCGTCTCCGCTCAGTTCTGCAAAGTCTCTCGCTACAGAGTAGAGCTTATAGGCTTGCAGTGAGTTTGTCTGATAGAAAGATTTGGGGCCGATTCTGAATCGCAGTCCTTCCATTTCTTCCTCTATAAAGTCTTTACCGGAGTGATTGAGGATCTCCTGGTCGCCGATTGTATCGTTGACTTTAAGGTTGATGACATAGAGCAGTGAAGTGATCTGCGGGAACTTAGCCCGTATTGCGTCCATGAGATTCCGGATGGCTTCAGGATTGTCTTCACCAAATACCATTACCACCATAATCTCACCTGTCGATGCGATTCGGATCATCAGCGTTCTCAGCAGACCGGTATTCTCCCTTAAGTCGTAGAACGAAAGACCGTGCCCGACAGCATAGTCACGGACAAAGTTGCGGATATGATTGCCTAAGTCATCCTGAAGATGACATTTATTGATGTTCAGAACTTTGTCAAACGCGCCGGCAATGTGAAATCCTGCCGCATACGGAGGAAACTCCTCCCCACTCCTTATCTGGTCAAAAGTCAGCCAGCGACGGTTGGAGAAAGTATATTCCATCTTGTTGCGATATTGGTAGATATTATCTGATGGAATGATCTCGGAAATCTGAGGCAGGTCAATCTTGGCAATTCTGTTTAGTGCGTCCTCAACCTGCGTCTGCTTGCATTTGACCTGGAGTGAGTAAGGTATATGTTGCCATCGGCAACCGCCGCACGAACCGAAATGTTCGCAGACGGGAGTGACTCTCTCCGGCGAGGGTGAGATCATAGTGTCAATGTGTCCCTCGGCATAGGATTTCTTCTTTTTGTCGAGCTTGACATTGACCACATCCCCGGGAGCTCCGTAAGGGATGAATACTACCATGTCATCAACGCGAGCAATGCTGTTGCCTTCAGCAGCTATGCCGGTGATTGCGACATTTTCTAATATGGGTAATTCTTTACGTTTACGTGCCAAAATCTTAAAATTATAATTTCCTGCAAAATTACCTATTAATATTTATATAGGCAAATAGAATAATGGCGAGAGAGGCCAACGGCAGGCTAACGTTAATTATATATCCAAATTTGACAAAAATTGTGGTAAAATTAACAAGTCGTAGCTTTTATTTTTAACTATAATGACGTATCTTTGTAGTCTAAGATAAAAATAATCACCAATATTAATCTTATAAATTATGAAAAGAGTTTATACATTTGGCGACGGTAAAGCCGAAGGCAATGCCAAGATGCGCAACGAACTTGGCGGCAAAGGTGCCAACCTCGCAGAAATGAACCTGCTCGGTATGCCCGTGCCTCCCGGTTTTACTATTACAACCGATGTCTGCAACGAGTACACCCAGTATGGCAAGGATGAAGTTGTAAAGCGAATCAAAGGCGATGTTGAAAAAGCTATCGCACACGTTGAGTCACTGACCGGCAAGAAGTTCAATGATCCTGCAAATCCCCTACTCGTTTCTGTTCGCTCAGGTGCACGCGCATCAATGCCCGGCATGATGGACACCGTCCTCAACCTCGGTATGAATGATGCTACCGTAGCATCTCTGGCTGAGAAGAGCGGTAACCCCCGTTTCGCTTGGGACAGCTATCGTCGTTTCGTCCAGATGTATGGCGACGTAGTTCTCGGCATGAAGCCTAAAAACAAAACTGACATCGATCCCTTCGAGGCCATCATGGAGAAGGTTAAAGAGGAAAAAGGTGTTAAGCTTGATACCGAGCTCGATGTTGAAGATCTCAAGAAACTCGTTAAACTCTTCAAAGCTGCTGTTAAAGAATATACCGGCAACGACTTCCCCGACAGCGCGTGGGAACAGCTTTGGGGCGGCATCTGCGCCGTATTCGATAGCTGGATGAACGAGCGTGCTATCATCTATCGCCGAATGAATCAGATCCCCGAAGAATGGGGTACCGCTGTCAACGTTCAGGCAATGGTTTATGGCAACATGGGCAACAACTCAGCTACCGGTGTGGCATTCAGCCGTGACGCTGCTACAGGTGAAAACATCTTCAACGGTGAGTATCTTATCAATGCTCAGGGTGAAGACGTAGTAGCCGGCATCCGCACACCTCAGCAGATCACCGTCGAGGGTTCACGCCGTTGGGCAGCTCTCCAGGGCATCTCTGAAGAAGAGCGTGCTGCTAAATATCCCTCGCTCGAAGAGTCAATGCCTACATGTGCTGCCGAGCTTATCGCAATCGCACATCGCCTCGAAGACTATTATAAAGATATGCAGGATATGGAGTTCACCATTCAGGATGGTAAGCTCTGGATGCTTCAGACCCGTAACGGCAAGCGTACAGGTGCCGCTATGGTGAAGATCGCCATGGACCTCCTCCGTGCCGGTGAGATCGACGAAAAGACCACCCTCATGCGCATGGAACCCCAGAAGCTTGACGAACTCCTCCACCCCGTCTTCGATAAGTCAGCACTTAAGCGAGCCAAAGTAGCAGCTAAGGGTCTCCCCGCATCTCCCGGTGCAGCTACCGGTCAGATCGTATTCTTCGCTGACGAAGCTGAGGCTTGGGCTGAAAAGAAAAAGAAAGTTGTCCTTGTACGTATTGAGACATCTCCTGAAGACCTTCGCGGTATGGCTGTCGCACAGGGCATCCTCACAATGCGTGGCGGTATGACTTCACACGCTGCCGTTGTCGCTCGCGGTATGGGTAAGTGCTGCGTATCCGGAGCAGGTGAAATCAAGGTCGACTATGAAAAGAAGACCGTTGAAATGGGCGGCAAGCTCTATCACGAAGGTGACTGGATCTCACTTAACGGTTCTACCGGCGAAGTTTATGACGGTCAGGTACCCACAGTGGAGCCAGAACTTGACGGCGACTTTGGCGCTATCATGAATCTTGCAGCCAAATATACAAAGACACTCGTCCGTACAAACGCAGATACTCCCCGCGATGCCAAGCAGGCACGCCACTTCGGCGCACAGGGTATCGGTCTCTGCCGTACAGAGCACATGTTCTTCGAAGGCGACCGTATCAAGGCCGTACGTGAGATGATCCTTTCAGCTGACGAAGCAGGACGCCGCGACGCCCTCAAGAAACTTCTCCCCATGCAGCGAGGTGACTTTGAAGGTATCTTCGAGGCAATGGACGGCTTTGGAGTGACAATTCGTCTTCTCGATCCCCCCCTGCACGAGTTCGTACCTCATCAGACCACAACTCAGAAAGAGCTTGCCGACGAAATGGGTATCACACTCGCTGAGGTTAAGGCAAAAGTTGATAGCCTCGAAGAGTTCAATCCCATGCTTGGTCACCGTGGTTGCCGTCTCGGTATCACTTACCCCGAGATCACTGAAATGCAGACCCGTGCCATCATCGAAGCAGCTCTCGCTGTCAAGGCCCGCGGTATTGATGTTCACCCTGAAATCATGATTCCTCTTGTGGGCTCACTCAAGGAAATCCAGAATCAGGCAGATATCATCAATATCACCGCTGCTAAGGTATTTGAAGAAAATGCTTCAAGCGTACCCTACAAAGTTGGTACAATGATCGAAGTACCACGCGCAGCTCTGACCGCTAACGAAATAGCAACCGTAGCTGACTTCTTCTCATTTGGTACTAACGACCTCACCCAGATGACATTCGGCTTCTCTCGCGACGATGCTCCCAAGTTCTTGAAATTCTACAAAGAACATGGTATCATCAAGACCGATCCCTTCGAAGTCCTCGACCAGGAGGGCGTAGGACAGCTCGTTAAGATGGGCGTTGAGAAAGGCCGCGCTACCAAGCCCGAACTGAAAGTAGGTATCTGCGGCGAGCACGGTGGCGAGCCCTCATCAGTTAAGTTCTGTGCAAAGCTTGGCATGAACTATGTAAGCTGCTCACCTTTCCGTGTGCCCATCGCCCGTGTAGCTGCGGCGCAGGCTGCAATTGAAGATTAAGACTTAGTCTAACATTTACCGATACTTAGGCTGTAACGCTCTGATATAAAGAGCCGTTACAGCCTTTGGTATTCTTAGGCGGTTCGTTCACTTGACATCGCTTTGTGAGTGCAAATGCGCATAAAAACGTACAAAAATATGTACACTTTTCAGAGGGGTACGTACAGCAAACGTACAAGTCTAATTCATTCATACTCCGAAGCATAGGATAAAACCCGAATTTAACTTAAACAAATCAATAGGAACACGGAAGCAATGGCAACATTCAAACCCACTGTGCGCGGGGTACGCAAAGACGGTTTTATGCAAGTATATATCCGTGTCAGCCACCATGAGCGACGCGGATATATCAAGACTGACAAGTGGTAACGGAAAGGAAAAGGAACTCAACAAGCAATGTGAGATATGCGATCCCATTGTTCTTTACTACTGCATGATGATAACGATGTATTACTTGACAACTACTTTTTTGGCTGTTACTCCTTGGCGAACGATATAGATACCGCGGCTAAGCCCATCAAACGAATTGCCGATTTTTACACCATTGATATTGTAAATCTCATATGGAGCGTTATCATCGAAGTCGGAAAATACATCCTTAACGGCACTCGAGTCCTGTACTTCGATATTTAAGAAGTTTTTCCACGGATTAATTGTTCTACCAATCTCAATTCCTTCGTCTGACATATAAAGAGTTGCCATTACGTAGGTTTCGTCAGAGAACAATTGAGGACTACATTCGATTGGCACTTTGGCTCCATAATATATCGAAGTCAGGCCAGTGCAATAGCTGAAGGCTGATCCTTCGATTGAAGTGACTGAATCGGGGATTGTAATCGAGGTCAAGCTACTGCAGCCATAGAAGGTAGATCCTTCGATTGAAGTGACAGAATTAGGGATTGTAATCGAGGTTAAGCTACTGCAGTCATAAAAGGCACCTGCTTCGATTGAAGTGACTGAATCGGGGATTGTAATCGAGGTCAAGCTACTGCAGTCAGAGAAGGCACAATATCCGATTGAAGTGACTGAATTGGGGATTGTCACCGAGGTCAAGCTACTGCAATGAC
>JAAVFS010000021.1 GCA_014800605.1 Bacteroidales bacterium
CAGCTGACAGTGTTCGTCCTGGTACTTCTGCCTATAGCCGGGGTTGCGATGGGCCGCATCGGCAAACGTCTGAAGCGCGCTTCGCTCGAAGGTCAGCAGCAGTGGGGCCGTATCATGGCCGATATCGAGGAGACTCTGGGCGGTCTGCGCATCATTAAGGCTTTCAATGCCGAGAGCCGCATGCAGCGTCGTTTCGAGGCCGATACCGAGCGTTTCTACCGCATCAGCAATCGTGTGGCCCGGCGCCAGGCCCTCGCCCATCCCATGAGTGAGTTCCTCGGCACGTTTACCATTGCTATCGTACTGTGGTTTGGCGGCTCGCTTATCCTCAATGGTGTGTCGGGCATCAAGGCCGGATCGTTCATCTACTACATGGTGATATTCTACAGTATCATCAATCCGGCCAAAGAGCTGTCCAAGGCCGTTTATTCCATTCAGAAGGGTATGGCCTCGCTTGAGCGCGTCGACCGTATCCTGTCGGCCCGTAACCCGATCACCGATCCCGATAAACCGGTGCGCGTAGAGCCTTTGCATGGCCGTATTGACTATTCGGGCGTCACGTTTGGATATGAAAAATCGGTGCCGGTGGTGAGCGATGTCACTTTCACCATCAATCCCGGCGAGACTCTTGCTCTGGTCGGTGCGAGCGGCAGCGGCAAGTCTACTCTGGCCGATCTGCTCCCACGCTTCTACGACGTCGATGCAGGCACGATCTCGATCGACGGTACCGATATCCGCGATATGCGTGTGGCCGACCTGCGAGCCCTTATGGGAAATGTCAATCAGGAGGCTATCCTGTTCAACGACACTATCTACAACAATATTACCTTCGGAGTGAGCGGTGCTACCCGCGAGCAGGTCGAGACCGCCGCCCGCATTGCTAATGCCCATGATTTCATCATGGCTACCGAACAGGGCTATGACACCAACATCGGCGACCGCGGTTGCCGCCTGTCGGGTGGTCAGCGCCAGCGTCTGTCCATAGCCCGGGCTATACTCAAGAATCCTCCGCTGCTCATTCTCGACGAGGCTACATCAGCTCTCGACTCCGAAAGCGAGAAGCTCGTTCAGGAAGCCCTCGACCGCCTTATGGCCGACAGAACTACACTTGTCATTGCTCACCGCCTCTCTACGGTCAGAAATGCCACACGTATTTGTGTGCTACACGAGGGGCGTATAGTCGAGCAGGGTACCCACGAGGAGCTCCTTGCCCTCAACGGCTACTATACCCGTCTGGTCGAGATGCAGTCGATCAACAGTTGATCTTAACATTAACTCCATATTCATGAAACTTAGTTTACTTATCAGCGCGGCCCTGCTCCTTTCTGGGGCGGTCAGTGCTTCGGCTCAGGATATTTCTTCAGCCGCCAAGCCCGCTCCCGGTTCTACATCGAGCCGTCAGCTTGCCACATCGCTCATGCGCCCGGCCCCGCGACTCGAATATAATCCTGCCAATCCTCCCGCCGACATGGCTGCCTGGCGCGACAGCGTTGGCGCCGCCATGAAGCGCCTTATGAGCCATCCCGCGGCTAAGGTTGCCGCTCCTGCCCGCAAGGTAGCTACGGCAAGGCGCGACGGCTACACCCTTGAGCGTTGGGAGAGCTACCCACTTGAGGGTAGCACCGTGGCCTATCTCGTCCTCGTGCCCGATTCGCTTGCCTATGGAAGTCCTTCGCCGGCGGTTCTCTGTATTCCCGGTTTCGGACAGACAAAGGAACTGCTTGCCGGCGAGCCCGCAGGCAACTTCGACCTCTCGATGCCTCCGGTCGATAATCCCGTGCCTGAGCGCAGTCAGGCGCTCCAGTATGCCCGTAAGGGCCTTATAGCCGTGGCTGTCGACAATCCCTGTGCCGGAGAGCTTTCCGACAACGGTTATCCCGACTATATCACCACTTCCCGCTTCCTGCTTGAAGAAGGCTGGAATTATCTGGGCCTCTCTGCATGGCAGGATGAGGTGATTCTCGACGAGATCATGAAGCGTCCCGACGTTCGTCCCGACCGCGTGATTGTAAGTGGCTTCTCGCTCGGAACCGAGCCCCTGATGGCTATAGGCGTACAGCGTCCCGATATCTTTGCTTTCGTCTACAACGATTTCCTTTGTCGCACACGCGAAAGGGCGCTCGTGATGGACAAGCCTCAGAAAGACGGCTCGCGTCCCTTCCCAAACAATATCGAGCATCTGATTCCCGGATTCCTCACCCAGTTCGACTTCCCCGACATCGTTGCCGCTCTCTCTCCGCGCCCCGTCATCTGCACCGAGGGTGGTATGGATCGCGATTTTGCAGCCATAGGCAAGGCTTTCCAACAGGCCGGCGCCCCGGAGGCCTTCACCTTCTACCATTATCCTAAGTATGCCGATCCGGCATCACGTGTCTATCTCGACGCTATGCCTCAGGGTGTTGACCGCGACGAGTTTTTCCGTTTGGCCAACGTCGACTCTCCCAGTCACGGCTTCAAGCATCAGGTGATCCTTCCTTGGGTCGATGCTCTGCTGCGTGCTAATCCCTGAGTCGCGTTTTTTCGCTGAACCATTTCGCGTCTGACCTTGTTATAATTACGAAAGCTCCCTGATAGGAGCCTCCCTCAACCAAGATTTTTAACAAGTAAATGATAAGATTATGAATGAGTTCAACGAAATGATCAACGACTCCAAACCCACGTTGGTCGATTTCTTCGCCACGTGGTGTGGCCCTTGTAAAATGCAGTCTCCTATTCTTGAACAGGTTAAGGCAACCCTTGGCGACAGTGTCAATATCATCAAGATCGATGTTGACCGCAATCCCGAGCTTTCCGAGAGATATTCTATCCGCTCGGTTCCTACCCTGATTGTTTTCAAGAGCGGCGAGGCCCTGTGGCGCGGCTACGGTGTGCACCAGGCCGACCAGCTCGAGGCCAAACTGAAAGAGCACATCGGTTAAGCCTGCCGGTTAACCTCAACTGACATTCCCTCTCCTTAAAGATACTATAGGCTTGAACACCCCTGTCCCTGCAGTTTGCGCTGGCCGCAACTACAGGGACAGGCTTTTTTCTGAAATCTCCCTCTACGTTTCATTTTTTGATCTTGATCTATGAAAAAACTGATATTCTCGCTGATGATGATTTTGCTCGGGGTCACCTCGGCGTTTGCCGTGATCGATAAATACTCCATAAACCGCAATGACTTGCCCGAGGAAGCCCGCAACATGCTCAGCGACTATTTTCCCAAAGCAAAGGTGAGCATGATAAAGGTCGACCGCCATCTGCTTAAAAAGACCGACTACGACGTCAGGCTTGTCAACGGCACCCGCATCGAGTTCAGCAACAAAGGACGTTGGACAATGGTCGACTGCGGCAAGCGCGCCTTGCCCGCAACTCTTCCTCCGGCTGCCGTGCGCCGATATGTCGACAAAAACTATCCCCGACTTAAGATGGTCAGGATAGAGCGCTCGGCCTCGGCTGTCGACGTCACCCTTTCCGACGGTGTCCGTCTCCGTTTCGGTCCGTTGGGCAACTTCAAGGAGGTGCTTGGCTCTGTATCCTCGCGCTCATTCGATGGCGAAATCGTTCAGAACTGATAAAAAATACAGATATAAAGCAGCCGGACGACGTAAATCATATCACGTCGCCCGGCTGTCAGTTTATGAGTTATATAGCTGTCAGTTCAGGAATGCCAGTATCAGGCCCTGGGCCGCAACCACACGCAGGAACATCGTCAGCGGGTAAACCGTCGAATATGCTACTGCCGGTGCATCGTTGTTGGTCGAGCCGGTCGAGTAGGCCAGGGCAGGGGGGTCGGTATAGCCGCCTGCAAACAGACCCATGATCGTAAGATAGTTGATCTTATAGACTCCGCGCGCTATGCATCCTACGATCACAAGAGGCAGGAAAGTGATGGTGGTGCCCCAGATCACCCACCACATACCTGTGATGTTGAACACCGTCTCTGCGAAGCCCGCACCCGAGCTGATACCTACCGATGCAAGGAACAGGCAGATACCAAGCTCGCGCAGCATCATCGACGCTGAGGTCGAGGTATAGGTGACAAGTTTCAGCTTGTAGCCGAAGCGGCTCAGAAGTATGGCCACTACGAGCGGACCGCCTGCCAGTCCCAGCTTCATGCCGAATCCTACGTTGATCGAGCCCAGTATGATACCGAACATGATACCTACGAAGATCGTGATCACGTTCGGATGATTCAGTCGCTTCATGGAGTTGCCCAGTCGTGCGGCCAGACGGTTGATGTCGTTCAGGTCACCGACCACGGTGATACGGTCGCCCATCTGCAGGCGAAGGTCGGCGCCGGCAAGCAGATCTACGCCTGCGCGGTTCACCCTCGTGGCATTGAGCTTATAGGCCGTATGCAGACGCAGAGAGCCCAGGGTGCGTCCGTCATATTCAGTGCGTGTGATGACAATACGGCGGCTGACTACGTCGCTCGGAGTCACCAGTTCCCATTCCATTTCTATCTGCGGGCCTACAACCGATTCGAAGCGCTCGACATCGTCTGTGGCAATGACCACCATCAGCTTGTCGCCCACGCGCACCTGTGTCTGGCTCGTCGGAATGATGATCTGACCTGTCTCGCCTATCAGACGCGAAATCACGAATTCACACTGGATTATCTTGTGGAGCTGTACCAGCGACTTGCCCGAGATCAGCGGGTTGGTCACCTCTATCGAGATGATGTTAGGCTTCTGCGAAGTATCTTCTGCCTGATTTTCAATCTCCTTGATCTCATCTTCGGTCTTGATGCGGAAGATCGCCTTGATCAGAAACATTGCTCCGATAATACCTATTACACCCAGAGGATAGGCTGCAGCATATCCCATTGCCATTATATTGATTGCCTCGGGTGAACCGGCAGTCTGCTGGGCTGCGGCAAGACCCGGTGTATTGGTCACCGCACCGCTCATCACACCGACCAGCGCGTTTATCGACGTCTCCCCGTCGATAAAGTAGATTATCAGCACTATCGCTACGTTCAGCGCTATTCCAAGCACCGCCAGTCCGTTAAGGCGTATGCCACCTTTCCTGAACGAGGCGAAGAAGCCCGGGCCCACCTGCAGGCCGATCGAGAAAATGAATAGAATCAGGCCGAACTCACGAATGAATTTCAGCACCTCGGGATTGACTATATACCCGAAGTGGCCCATCAGAATGCCGACAAACAGAACAAACGTGACGCCGAGCGATACCCCTGCGATCTTTAGCTTACCCAGAAACACGCCGGCCGCTATCACAAACGAATAGAGTACCAGTGTGGCAGCAAGCTCTGTATGACCGGGGCCGATGAGGTCGATTAACCAGTCCATAGCTGTTGATAATGATTGTTTAAGAAATATTTACTGACGGAGCGGCAATGACACGTGCCACTTCCGAGGATGCAAAGTTACGCATTTTTCCCTCACTATCCGCAACAATTGTTAAAAAATCCTCACCCCTCACAAACCCCGTCAGACCTGTCGGCCCTGTCTGACAGGTCCGACCGTCCCCACCGCCCAACCAAAAAAAGACCCGCCACACCATCTTGTCCTCACTCCTCACCATCCTCCATCAGATCAGCTATATAATCCAGCTCCTCCCGAGCGAACCTGCAGCTATTGGGATTATCAAGCATACGAGTAAATAACTGCCTCGCCTCCTCTATGCGCCCATACTCGATCATCAGATACCCCAGGCGCCGCTCCAGAAAATCCTTCATCCTCTTCCGGTCATCCTCGCCCGACAGCGTGTTCACAAACTCCTCCGGCTTCTCCAGATACGCCCCGATCAGTTCTATGATACCCGGGAAATTGCTGTTGACCATAGTGTTTATCCACTCCGCCATATAGTCGAAATTATCACGGTCGCTCACCTGATTGATATAATAATACGCCCTGTCATATTCCTTCCGGTCATTATAGCAGAACGCTATCCTGTAGCATAACCAGTCGTGAACACCGATATACCCCTCCTCGCCCATTTCATCAAGCCAGGAATAATAATCGATCGGCGCCGTAAACTCCCTGTATGCCGTCAGCAACCCTGGAAGCGCCTCCTCAAACTTCTTCTGCTTTATCTGCTCATCCGCCTTCTGCAGCTCGCCACTAAAACGTCCGTAATCCTCGATCATAAAGTTTCCTGTTTAAGTTAGTCTGAATTGATTTCTTTGTTCACAATCTGTTAATGATACAACACCATTTCCGGTACCCCGGCTGAGCAAAAGGTAGGGATGTTCCCCGGAACATCCGCCCCGCCGCTCGCGTCGCGCCTCGCAAGGAGGGACACCTTCCAATCCGTACGCCCCTACCGACCCCGTCCGACACGTCAGAAAGGTCCGACCTTCCTTATCTTAGCCGACCCACACCGCGGACACCGCGCAACCATCATCCGTAAAACCGTCCCGATTGTCGGCGCCGGATCAACCAGCTTCGCAGCCAGATCTCGCACCCCCGGCTTCCTGAACCGGCATCCGCACTCCTCACATACTCTGTTCGCTTCCTTCTTCTCCATACTCAGCCATTAGTCATTATCCTTCTGTCGTTCTTCTGATTCCTCCGGCGGGCTTGCGATATACCCCAGCTCCTGATGCGCGAAATAGCGGCTGCCCGGAACTCTCCGTCAGCCTCCAATGCTATATAGTAGCAATTCATATCAGAATCCAGACATGCATCCCAGTCATTGCATACTTCTTCAAGCGCCTCCTGGATTCCGACACGATTTCTGCTCCATTCGTACATATCATCTATGGTAATGTCGATGCAGAAATAACCTTTCTCATGGTAAGTCTTATGCGAAACCTCCCAATCCTCAAGCGAGCCAAGCACGTCATTGAGGAAACTTCTTTCAGGTATTGTCATATAACCCATATTGATACTATTATGAAAGAAAATAGTAAATAGTGATAGATGTTATTGTGAACATTCTTCTACTCGATTGTCAAAGAATTTAGGCTGTCAAGTATTTGTTCATCAGATATATGACGCGATGGACGCTGACGGGCAACAATATTGAACGCAACATCGAGTCTACCATAAGCTACTTTTACTCTTTCAAAATCATTGTCATCCTCGGCACCGATAGTAAA
>JAAVFS010000022.1 GCA_014800605.1 Bacteroidales bacterium
AGGAAGGCGCTCGGTTCGCGACAATATAGACTATTATATGTCAAATGCCCGATTGCTGAAAGGGAGTCTCGGCCAATGCGGGCTGAAGACTTACGGTGGCGTCAACTCACCCTATGTATGGGTCAAGACTCCCGGCGATATTGACTCATGGACTTTCTTTGACATATTACTAAATGATGCAAATGTCGTGACTACTCCCGGTGTCGGATTCGGTAGCATGGGTGAAGGATATATTCGTCTCACCGGCTTCGGATCGCATGAGTCGACCAAGGAAGCGGCATCGCGCATAACACAATTGCTTAATGAATAATAAACATACTGATATACACCATGTCACAGCTTAGATTTAAAGTAGTAGAAGAAGCCTTTGACCGCAAGGCGGTTCCGGTAAACATCCCATCAGAAAGGCCTTCGGAATATTATGCAAAGTATGTATTCAATCGTGCTAAAATGTACGAGTATCTTCCGAAGTCAACCTATGATGCTCTGATTTACGCAATCGAAAATAAAGTGCCTCTGTCGCGTGAAGAAGCGGATGCAGTAGCAGCCGGCATGAAGCAGTGGGCTATCGACAATGGCGCTCGCCACTATACTCACTGGTTTCACCCCTTGACCGACGGAACAGCTGAAAAGCATGACGGATTTATCGAGCATGATGGCAAAGGTGGCGTCGTGGAGGAGTTCTCAGGAAAACTGCTCGTCCAGCAGGAGCCTGACGCATCAAGCTTCCCGAATGGTGGCATCCGCAACACCTTTGAGGCTCGCGGATATTCAGCATGGGATATTTCATCACCTGCATTCATCCTTGACAAGACACTCTGTATTCCGACAATCTTCATCTCATATACAGGTGAGTCACTCGACTATAAGACTCCGCTTCTTCGCGCTATCAATGCAGTCGACAAGGCGGCCACAGGCGTTGCCCGCTATTTCGACGACAAAGTGAAGCACGTGATATCATACCTCGGCTGGGAGCAGGAGTATTTCCTTGTCGATGAGGCACTCTACTCGGCTCGTCCCGACTTGGCTATGACAGGACGCACTCTCATGGGCCACGAGAGCGCTAAGAATCAGCAGCTCGAGGACCACTATTTCGGTGCTATCCCTTCGCGTGTAGAAGCATTCATGCTTGATCTGGAAATTGAGTGTCATAAGCTCGGTATTCCCGCTCGTACCCGTCACAATGAGGTGGCACCTAACCAGTTTGAGCTTGCTCCTATATTTGAAGAGACCAACCTTGCCAATGACCACAACCTGCTGCTGATGTCGCTGATGTCGGAAGTAGCACGCAGACATAATTTCAGAGTTCTACTCCACGAGAAGCCTTTTGCCGGTATCAATGGCTCAGGTAAGCACAACAACTGGAGCCTTGGCACTGATACAGGCACAATGCTTTTTGCCCCCGGCAAGACCTCGCAGGGTAATCTTCAGTTCATCACTTTTGTAGCTAATGTGATGGCAGCCGTACATAAACATAACGGCTTGCTTAAGGCATCAATAGCCTCGGCTACAAATGCTCATCGCCTTGGAGCGAATGAGGCACCACCTGCTATCATCTCAATCTTCACCGGTTCGCAGTTGGCCGATATATTCGAGCGACTCGAGAAGTCATCAGACAATGAGTTCATTAAGTTTGGCGACAAGGAGGGTATTTCAGTCGGAGCATCTCAGATTCCAGAAATCCTGATCGACAACACTGACCGCAACCGCACATCACCCTTTGCCTTCACCGGCAATAGATTTGAATTCCGTGCTGTAGGCTCTTCGGCCAACTGTGCATCAGCAATGATCGCGCTCAATGCTGCAGTGGCCGACCAGCTCACTCAGTTTAAGGAGAAAGTTGACGCACGCGTCAGTGGAGGCGAGGAACTCAATCATGTAATCCTTGATGAAGTCAGAAAACTCATCATCGAGTCTAAGCCAATCCATTTCGACGGAAATGGATACAGCGACGAATGGAAAGAGGAAGCAGCCCGTCGAGGTCTTGACTGTCAGACATCTGTTCCGAAGATCTTTGACTCATACCTGCTGCCCGAGTCAATCGCTATGTTTGACCGCACAGGCGTGTTCAGCGAAGTTGAGCTTGAAGCTCGCAATGAGGTCAAGTGGGAGATGTACACCAAGAAAGTGCAGATCGAAGCTCGCGTACTTGGCGACCTTGCCATCAACCACATCATCCCGGTTGCGACACGCTATCAGTCGTTCCTCGTGGATAACCTTGTTAAGATCAAGACCCTCTTCGGCGATGAAAAGAGCAATGAAATCATTGCTCAGGATCTCTCGACTATCGAAAAGATTGCCAAGCACATGGCAGTTATCAAGGAGATGGTTGAGGAGATGGTCGAAGCCCGTCGCCAGGCTAATAAAATCAAGAGCGAACGCGAAAAGGCTATCGCATATCACGATAACGTGGTACCTCACATGGAGACAATCCGCTACCATATTGACAAACTTGAACTGATGGTTGACAACGAGATTTGGCCGCTTCCAAAATACCGTGAACTGCTGTTTATCCGTTAAAGTCGCTGCGTAGTAAATGGAACCATTAAAGCATGAATGTGGGGTCGCAATGATCCGACTTCTGAAACCGCTTTCTTACTATCAGGAGAAATATGGCTCCTATGCCTATGGCCTTAAGATGCTATATCTCCTGATGGAAAAGCAGCACAATCGTGGACAGGAAGGAGCAGGTATCGGTGTCATCAAGCTGAATACCCCTCCCGGTCAGGAGTATATCTTCAGAGAGAGGGCTTTAGGCACCAATGCTATCTCTGAAATATACTCTAATGTAGGGCAAAAAGTAGATGGCTTCATGTCTGAACCACATTCAGCAGAAGATATCGAAGCCTATGCACCCTTTTTGGGCGAAATCTATATGGGACACCTCCGCTACAGCACAACGGGCCATAGCGGAATATCCTATGTTCACCCGTTTTTGCGCAGAAACAACTGGCCGTCGCGAAATCTACTGCTATGCGGCAATTTCAATATGACTAATGTCGATGATATCATAAAGGATATAGTCGCCACCGGTCAGCATCCCCGCTTGTATAGCGACACCGTGCTCCTTCTTGATCAGCTCGGCCATGCCCTTGATAAGGAGAATCATCGACTTTATCGGGAATATCGCGACAGAGTCAAGGAACCTGAGTTGTCTGCCCTGATTGAGTACAATCTTGATATTGTCAGAATATTATGTAATACTGCTCCACAGTGGGATGGAGGATATGTGATATGTGGTGCCACCGGCTCGGGTGATATGTTTGCCCTGCGTGACCCTCACGGGATTCGTCCGGCATTCTATTATGCCAATGATGAGGTGGTCGTAATCGCGTCAGAGCGTCCTGTCATCCAGACAGTATTCAATCAGCCTATCGCTCATGTCTGTGAGTTAAAGCCCGGCAGTGCTGTGATTATCAATAAGAATGGCAGGGTAAAGGTAGCCGATGTCCTTGGCCAAGGGGAAAATAAACGTTGCTCTTTCGAGCGTATCTACTTCTCTCGCGGTAGTGATGCCTCAATCTACCATGAGCGCAAGGCTCTTGGCCGGAATCTTGTCCCGGATGTGATGAAGGCTATCGACTATGATTTGGACAATGCGGTATTCTCATTTATCCCGAATACGGCGGAGGTGGCATTCCTCGGGATGTGTCAGGGGCTTTATGAACGCTTGGAGGAGTGCAAGACTGACGAGATACTAAGGCTCCAGCATAAGCGCGAGCTCAAGATCGACTCACTCCGAGAGGTGATGAGCCGCCGGCTCAGAGTTGAAAAAATCGCCGTTAAGGACATAAAACTGCGCACGTTCATAGCTGAGAGTGACTCGCGCAACGAACTTGCAGCACATGTCTATGATGTGACCTACGGCAGTATCCGCCCCGGATCTGACACGCTTTTAATGATCGATGACTCAATCGTCAGAGGCACAACGCTTCGCCAGTCGATCATCGGCATGCTTGATCGACTGCAGCCCAAGAAGATTGTGATAGTCTCCTCATCGCCTCAGGTGCGATACCCCGACTATTATGGTATTGACATGTCGCGCATGGCCGAGTTCATTGCATTCCGTGCAGCGGTAGAGCTGATAAAGGAATCAGGCCGCACGTCATTGCTGACAACGGTCTACAATAATTGCATTAACGAACTCAAAAAGCCTGTTACAGAGCAACGAAATTGTGTAAAGGCGATATATGAGCCATTTACAGAGGCGGAGATTTCAGATAAGATAGCCATGATGCTGACCCCGGAGGGCACGAAGGCTAAGGTCATCATCGTCTATCAGACACTAAAAGGATTGCATGATGCCGTTCCCGGATGCCCCGGTGACTGGTATTTCTCGGGTGACTATCCGACTCCTGGTGGCAATCGGCTTGTCAACCAGGCTTTTATAAATTATTTTGAAGGAAAAATACAAAAAAGATAATATTATATGGGAGGTTTTTTTGGTACATTAGCTAAGCGTCCTTGTGTAAGCGACTTGTTCTACGGTACTGACTACAATTCACACCTTGGTACACGTCGCGCCGGAATGGTCACTTACGATGAAGAATGCTCGCGTTTCTGCCGATCAATACATTCACTTGAAAGCACCTATTTCAGAACCAAATTTGAAAGCGAGTTATCTAAGTTTAAAGGTAACAAGGGTTTAGGTGTAATCAGCGATACTGATCCGCAGCCTATCATAATTAATTCGCACTTAGGTAAATACGCTATTGTCACAGTAGCAAAGGTCTGCAATATAGATAGCCTTGAGAAGGAAATGCTCGAGAGCAGAGTTCACTTTGCAGAGCTCAGCTCTGGCGATACAAATCAGACCGAGCTGATAGCGCTTCTGATCAACCAGGGAAAGACATTCGTTGAAGGTATCAACCACATGTTTGACAAGATTGACGGATCCTGCTCGCTCCTGCTACTGACAGAAAATGGCATCATAGCTGCGCGTGACCGTCTCGGCCGCACACCTATCATACTTGGCAAAAAGGAGGATGCGTGGGCTGTATCTTCCGAGTCAACTGCATTCCCGAATCTTGACTATGACTATGTGCGAGATCTTGGCCCCGGAGAAATCATTGAGATAACAGAGTCCGGCGTCAATCAGCTCCAGGCTCCGGGCGAGGATATGCAGATATGCTCGTTCCTTTGGGTCTACTATGGATTCCCGACATCATCATACGAAGGCCGCAATGTAGAGCAGATGCGCTTCCAGACCGGTAAGGAGATGGGCGAGGGTGATAGTACCCAGGTGGATTGTGCATGCGGTATTCCTGACTCGGGCGTCGGCATG
>JAAVFS010000023.1 GCA_014800605.1 Bacteroidales bacterium
GTGGTATCTATCGGAGTTGTGGATTGAAATGTGACTGGACGCTGTAATGACTGACGAGCAGTCGGGATGCTGTCCATCCTCCTTCCGCTCTGCGGCTGATTGAAGGATGTCGTGGTTGAAGAGTGGTACGATGAGCGATATGTATTATAATTATTGCCCATCATATTTGCCGACAGAATATTAGCTCCGGACGATAAGGAGAGGAACTTACCGTCGATATCCCTTAGGAACGGAGATGGCGAAGTCTCGGCTGTCTGACCATTGCGATAGCGCTGGGTCGCATACGTAAGAATGCAATGATTTTTTGCGCGCGTAATTGCGACATACAGAAGTCGGCGCTCCTCTTCTATCTCTTGTAAAGATGACTTGCTCATTCCGGATGGGAAGAGATCGTCTTCTACTCCGACGACAATGATGTTGCCGTACTCCAAACCCTTTGCAGCGTGGACGGTCATGAGCGTAATGCGCTCCTCGCTCGAGTCTTCCGACTCGTCCTGATCAGTCGCCAGAGAGACTTCGGAGAGAAAATCTGAAAGAGAAATCTGAGCATCCTCATCCTCCTCACGACGCATGTTGACAAATTCGCGTGTGCCATTGAGCAGCTCCTGAATATTTTCCTGCTTGGAAATGCTCTCGGGTGTAGAGTCGGTCAGCAGCATTGAGTAGAGCTTGGTGTCTCGAATGATCATCTGAGATACTTCGTAGGCATCATTCCCTTCACCATTGAATTTAATGAATGAAGATATGAGGTCAACGAAGACACCCAGTTTCTTGGCAGTACCGCTGTTTATCTTAAGATCGTAGGCATCAAGGTCATTCAGGACTTGCCAGATGCTGACCTTATTATCCATTGACGCTCGAATCAGTTTGTTGAGTGTAGTATCGCCTATACCGCGAGCGGGATAATTGATCACACGTTTTAAGGCCTCATCATCATTGGGATTGACGGTCAAACGGAAGTAGGCGATTGCATCCTTTACCTCTTTACGCTGATAGAATGACAGGCCGCTATAAATACGATACGGGATATTACGTTTGCGCAGCGATTCTTCCAGAATACGCGATTGCGCATTCGTACGATACAGAATGGCGAAGTCTTCATAGCTGCACTTTTTCTTCATCTTCAGTTGAGAAATTCGATTGGCTACGATAGAACTTTCCTCGAAGTCGCTGAAGCACTGAATGACTTCGATACGCTCTCCGACAGCATTCTTTGAGAATACGTTTTTGGGTATTTGCTCCTTATTTTTGGCAATCAGGGAGTTGGCTGCGTTAATTATAGTCTGAGTTGAGCGGAAATTCTGTTCGAGTTTAAAGATTCTCAGGTTCGGATACCCTTTTTTCAGGTTAAGGATATTCCTAATATTAGCACCACGGAAGGAGTATATGCTCTGCGCATCATCGCCCACGACGCAAAGGCGCGCATCAGCACCACATAATTCCGAAATAATTACGTGCTGAGCAAAGTTAGTGTCCTGATACTCATCTACCAATATGTATCTGAAGAACTCTCGATAATGCTCCTTGATTTCCGGATTGTCTCTGAGCAATACATTTGTAAAGTACAGGATATCATCGAAGTCCATTGCTCCGGAGGCGAAGCAACGCTCTCGATACGTCTTATAAATTGCGTAGATCAGTGGACGGCGTGAGCGCTTGTCAGCCTCCATGATGTCTCTGTCCATCGCGTAGGCATCCGGCGAGAGCAGAGCGTTTTTGGCCATGGAGATAGCATTCTGTATGGAGCTTGCTTTGTAGATTTTGTCGTCAAGCTGCATATCCTTAATGATAGACTTAATCAGAGATTTACTATCATTAGAGTCATAGATGGTAAAGTCCTTATTAAAGCCTATGCGTTCGGAATGTCTTCGTAGGATTTTTAGAAAAATCGAGTGGAACGTACCCATCCAGAGCTGATTGGCTACTCCGGGGCCTACAAGCGAGCGGATTCGATCCTTCATTTCATTGGCGGCCTTGTTCGTGAAGGTCAGCGCGAGAATACGCCACGGCTCGAAGTCGTGGGCCAACAAGTGCAGTATTTTAAATGTCAATACACGAGTTTTGCCCGAACCTGCTCCGGCTATGACAAGCTGAGGCCCGTCGCAATACTCTACGGCAGCTCGCTGCTGCTCATTAAGCGACAACAGATAGTCGTTGGATTCCATCGGCTATACAAATTTATTTAAGGCAGGATCGTAGGTGTATCCGATTGTAGACAAACGGGCTGTAAGCTCACTTTCCAATACGTCAAGGTCGTCGCATAGTTCTGCGACAGAGTTATAATTGTCTCTAAGCTTTGTATTGATGAAGCTTAAGAGCATATATGGATCAGTAGGTAGTTCGCGTAACATTCAGATGATGTTTTTATATCTGTTTAATGATACGAAATTACAAAAAAATAGTAGTATCTAAAAGGGAAATAATTAAATTTGTATCTTATTAGAAAATTAAATAATTACCTGTCAGATACGGTTGGGTAACTGATTGACATAACACCTATTCATTATGTTCTCTACTGATTTTTTTTCTTCAGAAATTAATAAATGGTTATCAGAAATTGAATATCCGGCTAAGCCTCAGGGCCTTTATGAGCCGATCGCATATATGCTCAGTGGCGGTGGAAAACGCCTCCGCCCTACCCTTATGTGCGCTGTCTGTGAGAGCCTTGGACTTTCCTTTGATTATATTAGATCACAAGCCATCGGTATCGAGATGTTCCACAACTTCACGCTGCTGCATGACGATGTGATGGACAATGCAGACATACGTCACGGTAAGCCTACCGTTCATCGCAAATGGAATATCCCGACCGCCATTCTGTCAGGAGATACGATGCTTACACTCGCATCAGAATATATGTCAGATTGTAGCTCAGAGATTAGTAAAGACATCATGGATCTTTTCAATAAGACTGCCATTGAGATTTATGAGGGGCAACAGTATGATATGAATTTTGAGTCCAGACAGGTTGTCGTGACCGACGAGTATCTTGATATGATAAGATTGAAGACGGCCGTCCTATTGGGCTGCGCATGTAAGATAGGTGCCATAGCTGCAAAGGCGTCGCCCATGGTACAGAATCAGTTTTATCAGTATGGCGTGAAGCTCGGTATGGCTTTTCAGCTTAGAGACGATTATCTTGATTCGTTTGGCGACCCGGCCGTCTTTGGAAAGCAGATTGGTGGCGACATCCTGAATGACAAGAAAACGTATCTAAGTATCCTTGCTTGGGAGAATGCTAAGAATGAAATGCTTAAGGCGACTTCTATAACTACCGCATCCGAAAAAATCGAGAATGTAAAGGAACTCTATACCGCTTTGGGAGTCGATGCAAAGTGCCTCGAGTTGATAAGCTCATACACTGATGAAGCCATTAACTTGCTGAAAGGCATTGGTCTGTCAGCAGATGATATGGAATTTTTTGAGAATCTCGCTCTAACGGCAGTTAAACGCAACAGTTGATATGTTGGTAGACACTCATACACATCTGTATCTTTCTGAGTTTGATAGCGATGGAGGTGGACGCTCTGCTGTAGAGCGTGCTCTTGATTCAGGTGTCGGACGGATGATGTTTCCGAACGTTGACTTGGCTACAATCGAGCCGATGAAACGACTACACGATCTCTTCCCTGATCAAACAGATATGGCTATCGGCCTGCATCCCACGGAGGTAAATGAGAATTGGGAACAAGACTTAAAGATAATAGAAGCCGAAGCTACATCCAATACTTATAATGCTATCGGAGAGATCGGTATTGATCTGTATTGGGATAAGACATTTCGCGATGAACAGATAGAGGTGTTCAGCCGTCAATGCCTTTTAGCTAATAATCTCAAGTTACCCATCATCATACATTGCCGTGAGGGACTTGATGAAGTGTTAGAGGTCTTTAAAGGATTGGATAGAATTCCAGTAAGCGTGTTCCATAGTTTTGGAGGAAATGCCGACGATGTAGCAAGGATCAGAGAGCTGTGTGACCCCTATTTTGGAATCAATGGGATCGTCACCTTTAAGAATTCCAAGTTACCAGAGGTCTTACCGATAATTGGTTTAGACAGAATTCTCCTTGAGACCGATTCGCCCTATCTTGCACCTGTACCCAAAAGAGGCAAAAGAAATGAGAGTGCATTTCTCAATTATACTGCGGCATTTGTCGCAGACAAATTGGGGATCACACAAGGCGAACTCTCAGAAGCTACTACAAGGAATTACTTTGACTTCCTAAACCGACGATAAATATTATTTCCGCATTAAACATTATGGTAACAAAGTTGTTTACCATATATAGTAAAACCTAATTAATAATCAATGAAACGTATATTCATCGCATTAGTTGCTGCAATTGGCCTTTCTGTACCGGCAGTACACGCTTTTGACCTAAAGGGTCTTGTCAAAGGAGCTGCCTCCGCAGCTGGTAAAAATAATTCCGGAGTTGATTCTGCTTTAGGGATTATCGGCGGTCTGCTCGGCAAGACCGATGTTACTATTGATCAGCTTGTCGGAACATGGCAGTATAAGCGTCCAGCTGTAGCTTTCCAGAGCGATAATGTACTGAAGAAAGCCGGTGGTATGGCTGCTGCAAATGCTATTGAGAATAAGATCCTCCCCTACTATAAGATGCTCGGCATCACAGGCCTGACACTAAAGATCGAGCAGGACGGAAAGTTTACCTTCACTATTAAGAATATCCCAGCTAAAGGTACTATCGAAAAAGGCGAGGATGGCAACTTCATCTTCCATTTCAGTGCACTCGGTAAAGTGAATATTGGAAAGGTAACAGCTGTAATCACTTCTTCCGGCTCAGATATCGACCTGACATTTGATGCTACCAAGCTTATGGATATAGCCACCAAGATATTGGGTGCTACAGGCAACTCTACACTTAATGCGGCCTCTTCGCTTCTTAACAGCTATGAGGGCCTTAATCTCGGATTTGGCCTCTCGAAAGTAGAATAATAGAGATAGATATAAAAAAAACGCGCTAAATCTCATTAGCGCGTTCTTTTTTATATCTATACATAATTAATACTCAAAATCTACGCAAGCACGGTCGACTTTGTTATTCTTGATTATGGAAGCGGCTGCTACATGTGCGGGATGCTTAGCATATACATCTACATCAGCCATCGTTTTCACTGTGGCAATTAGCACGATATCCCAGCTCTCAGCGGGGTTTTCATTAAGACCGACTTCCATCCCCTCGAGCACATCAATCTGTGAGGGAAGTGCCATAAGGGCGTTCTTGAATGACTGAGCGACCTCTTTACGCTCCTCAGGAGCTCCTGATAATTTGAAGGTTACAATATGTTTTACCATTTCTAATTTAATTTTTATACATACAATCTTTCGCGTGCGGCAGCCACTTTCTCGTCGGTAATGTAATCGTCATAGTCCATTATCTTGTCAATGATGCCATTGGGCGTAAGCTCTATTACGCGATTACATACGGTCTGAATGAACTCATGGTCATGTGATGCTAAGAGGATATTACCTTTAAATGCCTTGAGGGTGTTGTTAAATGCCTGAATTGATTCGAGATCAAGGTGATTGGTCGGAGAGTCAAGAATCATGGTATTGGCATTGCGCAGCATCATGCGGGCAATCATGCAACGCATTTTTTCGCCACCCGACAGTACGGATGCTTTCTTAAGCACGTCTTCTCCAGAGAATAACATTTTTCCGAGGAAGCCCTTAAGATAGATCTCGCTCGAATCATCGCTGAACTGGCAGAGCCAGTCCACAAGATTCATGTCAGTATTAAAGAAGTCGGAGTTGTCAAGCGGCAGATAAGCTGTCGTGATGGTCTGTCCCCATTCGTAAGTACCGGCATCTGCCTTTCTATTGCCGTTGATGATCTCAAACAATGCTGTCATTGCTCGCGGGTCACGGCTCAGGAAGACGACCTTATCATCCTTCTCAATCTGGAAGTTGACATCTTTAAACAGAATTTCTCCGTCGATTGATGCTGTCAGTCCGCTGACCTCGAGAATCTTGTTTCCGGGTTCACGCAGAGGTGTGAAGATGATGCCGGGATAGCGACGTGATGAGGGCTGTATTTCTTCAACGTTGAGCTTTTCAAGCATCTTCTTGCGTGAAGTAGTCTGCTTGGATTTAGCTACGTTGGCACTGAAACGCTGTATGAATTCAAGAAGCTCCTTGCGTTTCTCTTCTGCCTTCTTATTCTGTTGCTGCTGCTGACGGAGCGCAAGCTGGCTTGACTCATACCAGTAGCTGTAGTTTCCGGCAAAGATCTGCACCTTATTATAATCTATATCCAGAGTGTGAGTGCAGACGGAGTCAAGGAAGTGACGGTCGTGAGAGACTACAAGGACGGTGTTCTCAAATTTCGAGAGGTAATTTTCAAGCCATGTTACGGTTTCGAGATCAAGGTCATTGGTAGGCTCGTCGAGCAGAAGGTTGTCGGGATTACCAAACAGAGCCTTGGCAAGAAGGACACGCACCTTTTCGCTACCGGTGAGGTCCCGCATCAGTTGGTAATGCTTATCTTCCTTAATGCCCAGTCCACTCAGAAGCTCGGCTGCATCGCTCTCTGCATTCCATCCCTCCAGCTCGGCAAAGCGCTCTTCCAGTTCCGAAGCTCGGATGCCATCAGCATCTGTAAAGTCTTCCTTAGCATACAGGGCATCTTTCTCCTGCATAATATCCCAAAGGACTGTATGGCCGCGGAGCACTGTCTCGATGACTGTGCAGTCGTCATATTTAAAGTGGTCCTGCTCAAGAACGCTCATTCGTTCACCCGGTCCCTGCGAAATATTGCCGCGTGTGGGCGCGAGTTGATCAGAGAGAATCTTCATCAGCGTGGACTTGCCAGCGCCATTCGCACCTATTATACCATAACAATTGCCCGGTGTAAATTTGATATTGACATCCTGAAATAGAATGCGTTTACCAAATTGCATCGTAAGATCATTGACAGATATCATAATGTAATTACCTTAAAAATCAGTTGTATCATTTGAAAAAGCAGTGCAAAGATACAAAAATTGCCCGATTTATTTGCATATTCCGAAAAGACCTTGTAAATTTGCACTCGAAATCCACGATATGGTTCCTTGGCCGAGTGGTTAGGTACCGGTCTGCAAAACCGTTTACAGCAGTTCGAATCTGCTAGGAACCTCTGATTAGCTCGTAATTCTCATGGTTACGAGCTTTTTTTTTTAATGATATGGAAAGTTTCTTACAAGTAGAAAATCTTACCAAGAGTGTCGGCGATCGTGTACTGTTCGCTGACGTTACGTTTGGTGTGAATGAAGGTGACAAAATTGGTATAGTTGCTAAAAACGGTACCGGTAAGACCACCTTGTTGCGCTGTATTGCCGGACTGGAGTCGCCGGATAGCGGCAGAATTACTTTCCATGGGAATCTGCGCCTCGGACTCCTTGAGCAGACTCCCGCCCTTGATCCCGATCTCTCGGTAATCGACGCTTGCCTTAGCTCTGACACCCCTACGGCCCGAATCGTGGCTGAATATGAGTCAGCACTTTTATCGAATGACTCCGCTCTTCTTGAGGAAGCACTCTCAAAAATGGAGTCAGCCGGAGCATGGGACTTTGAAGACCGTCTGAAGAGAATCCTTACGCAGCTAAAGATTGTTGACCTCAATCAGCGTGTCAGCGAGCTTTCCGGAGGCCAGCGTAAGCGAGTGGCATTAGCACGCATAATCCTTGAAGAACCAGACTTCATCCTTCTCGACGAGCCGACCAACCATTTGGATATTGAAACTATTGAGTGGCTCGAAAAGTGGTTGAAGCAAAGCCGTGTCACCCTGCTTATGGTGACCCATGACCGCTACTTCCTTGATCGCATCTGCAATCAGATAATCGAGATTGACCGGCAGCAGATGTTCACCTATCAAGGCAATTATGACTACTATCTTCGCAAGCGTAGCGAACGTATTGAAGCCATGACAGCTGAACTTGCCAAGGTGAAGAATACACTCCGAAAGGAGCAGGAGTGGATGAATCGACAACCTCAGGCAAGAGCCGGAAAAGCCAAATATAGAATTGACGCATTCTATGATCTGAAAGAACGCTCCCGCCTGAATCTCGAAGAAAAGAATGTCAAGCTCGAAGTCAAGTCATCATATATAGGCTCAAAAATCTTTGAAGCCAAGAATATCTTCAAAAAATATGGCGATAAGGTCATACTCTCCGATTTCAGCTATACATTTGCCCGATATGAGAAACTCGGCATTATAGGCGAAAATGGTGTCGGCAAGTCCACGTTTATCAAGATGCTCCAGGGGCTCGTTGCTCAAGATAGCGGCGAATGGAATCTCGGCGAAACCGTGCGATTCGGCTATTATAATCAGGATGGCATACAGCTGGATAAGAATAAGCGTGTAATTGATGCTGTCACGGAGAAATGTGAGGACATCGTCGTCAATGGCTCTCAGCACTTCTCCCCTATGCAATTCCTGCAAAAATTTCTCTTCACCCCACTCGATCAGCAAAAGTATATTCACACATTGAGTGGTGGAGAGTTGGCCCGACTGCACTTAGCTACCGTGCTGATGACGTCGCCCAATTTTCTTATTCTCGATGAGCCGACTAATGATCTTGATATAATAACGCTTGGCTTGCTTGAGGAGTATCTGTCAGAGTTCAGCGGCTGTCTGATAGTCATCTCACATGACCGTCACTTCCTTGATAATATCGTCGACCACCTGTTTGTCTTTGAAGGAGATGGTAAGATTAAGGATTTCCCCGGCAACTATTCTGAATATAGGGAATATATCCAGACTCAGAATGATGCTGAGACTTCTGCATCATTGAAAAACCAGGTCACAGAACGCCCCAAGACGGAGCGGAAGGAGCGAATGTCATTCAAAGAGAAGAAGGAGTTTGAAGCCTTGTCGAAGGAAATAGAAGACCTTACTGCTGAGAAATATAGCCTTGAATCAATGTTTAATAGCGGAAAAGTTATAACAGACATGGACGAGAAGTCACGTCGCTATAACGAGCTGAAAGAGCTATTGGATGAGAAGGAAATGAGATGGCTGGAGCTGTCGGAAAAGGACCAGTAATCCTATGATCAGGAGCTGATTTTCAATAATTGGTTAATCCTCGATAAGGCTCCCTGACCAAAAGCAGAAACCAGGATCCCTATCTTTATTTTGAGCGGACTATGGCGATTGAAGAATACTCTTTTTCGGCATTTTTTGATGTTAGTCCATGCCTGCGAGTGAAAGTCGGAAAACTCCGGCCGATTGATTGAGATGCAGAATGCGTTAAATGAGGCAGATAGCCGTCGGCATAAAGCAGCTTCGATTAATTCTGCGTCACCGGTCTCTCGGCAGACATTCAGGATTGACTCGTTAGCTTTTAATGTGTCAAATCTGCTTATGGATACCGTATTTATAAAGCTGTTCGGATGATTTCTGTAGAAATAGAGAGCCTCTCCTAACTGTAAAATACCATTGGCTTGAAGCACCAGCTTCGGAAAAATCTCAAGATCCTCATATCTGTAAGGCCAAAATCTGACCTCTGCGAAAAGTCGTTTGTGAAAAAGTTTGCCCCAGACTGCAGGCGACGATGACTTCTGATACAGCACCTCCTTAAGGTATTCGATGGATCCAAGGTGTTTAGACCTTGCCAGCTTCGCACCCAGGTCAGATTTAACATGAGTGAAATCTGCTGACACTATATCACTACCGGAGCAATACTCAACGCAATGCGATAAGAAGTCGCGTGCGATCGTGTCGTCAGCATCAATGAATGTCAGATACTCTCCTTTGGCGCTATCGATTCCTGCATTTCGCGCTGCTGAAACACCGCTATTTTCCTGCAGGATTATCTTCACTCTCTGATCTCGTTGCGAGTATGCCGAGATAATCTGCTGAGTGTGGTCGGTAGATCCATCATTGACAATGATAAATTCAAAGTCATCATACGTCTGACTCAATACGCTCTCTATTGATTCAGAGAGATATTGCTCGCCGTTGTAGACCGGGAGGATAATTGATATATGAGGATGCTGCGCCATATTAAATAAACGCAGTATTTCTATGTTTATTATCGAATAAAACAAAAGGAAGGCGGAGCGTCTCTGTCAACCAACAGTCGACCGGACGCCCCGCCCCAA
>JAAVFS010000024.1 GCA_014800605.1 Bacteroidales bacterium
GCCCGTAAATAACGGTGATAAAGTCTTCTAAGAGATTTCTATTGCCTATTGTCAGGAATGTGCGCTGAGGAAAATCTTATGCTCTGATACACGAAACATGTAATCCAGAATATTATAGGGCCATAACACAATACACCACCCAAAGGACTGCAATGTCCTTTGGGTGGTGTATTGTGTTAGATTCAGTCAATTATAACGTTACCTGACTTTCTATCCGTCTCGGTAGCGGTGGAGGGATTCGTCAATGCTGAGACCGGGATGACGGCTTAACCACGATTTGAATTCTTCGCTGAGCGAAGCGGCAGAGCCGATGACATCTGATATGCCGTCTCCGGAGGCGAAACCTTGATCGTCTTGTGCTCCGGCTCTGAAAGAAGGCGATGACAGAGTAATTCCGGCTCCCTGAGATTGGGCGGTTGAGGCCACTTTAGATAAGACAGGAGGCTGTCGGAATACATCGGAGATATAACGGTCAGCAGGTGACGGTGTTAGTTCACATCGAGGTTGGCAAGTCTTGAAGTCATACCATACCAATGATGCTTACCGACAAATTCGTCGGGATTGCAGATATAGGCACACATAGCCTCCCCGTTCTGATAGCGGTCAAGGTCGTGATATTCTTGCTCCCATAAATCCATGGAGCAATGGTGACATGATCTGACTTAGATTGTGGCTTTGGGGTATCTGAAGGCGTCGGCAAAAAGTGGTAACCTCAGCCAAAATCTCCATTAGGTTACCACGCAAAATATATTTTGAACTATATCAGGAAAAATGTTTTTGAAATAAATCGACGTACTTTTTCATAGAGTCAAGTTCGTTAAACTTGCATACATTCACAGGATTGGTGTCAAGGTCGTAAATCTTTGCATCCTTCATAGAGAGCAAGAACGGTGAATGAGTGGAAATTATCACTTGGCAATTATTATATCGAACCATATACTGAACCAATTCCGCGAGTTTCATCTGTAGATCTGCGGATAAACTGTTCTCCGGTTCGTCAAGAATGTATAAACCTTCTTCTGAGAACATTTCAGAAATATACATAAATCCAGTCTCCCCATTTGAAAAGCCTCGTTCTTCCTTTCCGAGCTTTTCTCGAATGTATTTTGTGCCAGATAGCCGGTTGATTTCGACCGCATCTTTGAAGCGACTGACATTTTCACCTGTTTCAAAATTCAGATGCTTGGGACGGAATTCGGATCCGCCATGCTTCACAGCATAAATCTTATCTCCGAGCATTTCGGCTTTGAAGCGAATCTGGTCGTTATGGACTCTGCCATGTAGCATCGCCTTGAAGATATCATCGCTGGTAATTACGCGAGTTATCTCTGCAATATCATATCGTCCTGAACGTTTCCCAGAATAATCAAATTCTTCTCCCGTCCATCTCATATCAGTCTGATAATGGCATAGCTGAAGATAAAGATTCATATATCTCCCGGTATTATAGACACTGTTTCGGGTTGCATGTAGTTTGGCTGCAATAACATTTAGAATTGTGGATTTACCGCAGCCGTTATTACCATGAAGAATGGTGATATCATCAAAATCAAGAACCCGAAAGTCTATTTCAGGAAAAATGCCGAATGGATAACAACTTTCAAAGAACTGTTCGCCGTAACGACCTTTTTTCAGTCCTTCAAAGATAGTATGCAGGGCTTTCTCTTCTGCCTCTTTAGATGGAAGTTCAAATTGCTTAAGGTATATCATGATTATGTTAGTCAAAGTTAATAAATCCTTTAGAATCGCCATTGACATCTACGGAACTCAAACCGCCATCGGAGACAACAAAATCTTCTATAAACAATGTTTTACAAATTTCAATAACTTTCCGCTCTGTATCCTGATAGGAAGTCCAACGGCAAACCGCAACAGATTTCTGAGGGAAGGAATCGGAAATTTCATAAATAATATACTCCATCCCATGTTTCTCAAACTCTTCAATTAAAGCTTGCTGTTTATCAGTCGGGACAACCAACCAAAACTCAGGAGGGTAGTTTCGAACAGGAGAATCAAGGTCAACTCTTATTGGTAACTGTGGTTGGCGAGCATCCGGAAGAGCTGACGACGGTATTTTTTTGACTTCATTCATTTTTTTGCCGGCTAAAAAGAATTATGGTCCTTAATGAGAACCATACGCCTCTTTGAATATTTAAAGAAAAGATAGGGATTAGTAGATTTGTGAAGAATTGTCAGACCACATATACCCTGATGTTTATCATAATCATAATAGAAATATTTACAAAATATATGAGAGTCATTATCAATGAGAGTATAATTATTATCAGATAGCCATGAATGAGCGGAAATAAAATTCTTATACCACTCATTGTCACCATTCTCCATTATATTTATACGCCGGCTGAATTTATGTCTATCGCCACTTTCATAACAGTATACCTCTACCTCTCCTCTAACAAGTTCATCAAAAGATTTTTCTACTCTATATGGTGACAGTTCCACATAAAAAGATTTCTTTTTAAGTAAATCAAATTTTATTTTATCAGTATCAGGATAATAATATTCAATACAAGTAGAATGAAAATCATATTTTTCATATATGTTTTTTATAGTCTTCAGTTTGCAAAATGGAGACCAAAACAACAAGTCGATAGAAGAAATTTTAATAACTTCTATTTGCTTGAAATCCTTATCAAAAAAGAACAGACTTGGCCATGATTGACGACCCTCTATCACTGCTATTTCTCTCCCTAACTTATTGCGGGATTCTTTGACGGAACAAAAGAATGGAGAAATATCATCCGAACCTTTAACCCACAGTTTTTTTAAGTCATGAGATAAGGCCGCTTCGTCGATACATTCCCGAGGTATGCGGAAAAAGAATATAGTGTTTTTCTCACCAGCTTCTTTAAATGCTAATCTATTCTTTCCTCGGAATTGTATCTTTCCGCTTGCAATTAGAGATGGGGAAATGGATTTTGGAGTGAAATCCCCATAGTTTTTCAATACTGATCCTGCCGGAATAATTTCTCCGGAATCAAGCATTATTGCGCGTTTAAGGGTTAGTTCGCTCATGGATATTAGGTGTTAATAGTTCTGAGGTGCTTAAGATATGCAAGGAGTAGTTTCGTTGACCGTGTCTTTTGCATCACTAATTCTGTATCAGTAATAGTGCTCAGTGGAGCTGCACAAAGACATTCAGCTTCTCATACTGTCATAGATAATTCAGATTGTAATTAAATTAATCAATATGTCATACACATACTATTTTTGCGATAAGTCCAATTTGAAGTATGCTCTCTATTAATGTATCATGCTTCTTCTCAATAAGAAGAATATTTGAATTGAGGGTTAATATTTTAATTTTATCTGACATACGATTGAAATCTGTAATTTCATAGTAACGAATGACTGTATTATCATCGTTCCGTTGTATGTCGATAATTTTGCCGCCATACCCTCTCCAAGAATAAAGGTCTGCAATATCTATAATATAGTATGATTTACCTCTCTGAATATCTTTATGTGGCGTTCCAACCTCATAAAAACCAACAATTGCTCTAACACTTGTCAGAGGTCCGATTAATCCCACTCCCATTTCTGATATTCTTCTGAATGCGATAAGAGTCCTTCCACGTAGAACGTCGTCTACGAGATCTTGTATGGCCAAATCATCTTTCGATATAAGTGCTTCTTTCTTTAATCTGCAACTATCATTATAATAATCCACAAATGAGCAGTCCGGGAACATCTTAACCTTGTGAAGCCCTTGATCTTTGGCAAAACATGGGAACGGTGCAATGTTATTCTCACCGTCTATGAAATATTCCTTTAAGTCTTTGCTGATTGATCCTATATCAATAGCTTCACGTGGAATCTTTGACAGCCAAATACATTTTGGATTCTTTGATAGATATTTCAAAGGTTTGCCTCCGGGAAGTACGCCATACAGCACACCGTCTATGCTTCTGCATTTGATTATACTTCCAGATTCTATTACTGTCATATATGGCTGATCTAAAAATCTTCTGCCGTACGTAACGATAATAGTTTTATTCAATGTAAGGGATTTCATATATTCTTAACTTTGAAATTCAATCTTTTTTAGCACTGCAAAATTATAGCAGGTGTGGGAAGTATAAATTCTCACTTGTAAAAATTCGCAGATTTTTCCAGAATTTTTGCTACGTGCTTACGTAATGAGAGTGGCGAAACAACTTCAAGTTGCTCACAGTGAAGCAATATTTCCTGCACGAAGTCAAACGCCGGAATAAGGTAATAGCTGAAGTCAGTATAGTTTTCTCCTTTATCTGCAATTTCTTGAGAGGGATGAAGTGGCTGAGATTCCATGTATCGCGGAAGTTCATGGTAAGCCCGTAAGACTATACGGCATGGAGTTTCGGTGTAGCCGTCGGTTGACACTCCGAAGTAATTTGCGAAATATTCAGCAGGAGAAAAATGCTCTGGATAGTCAAATCTATTGTCGGTCAATTTGCAGGCGTTCATTCTTTCAAGGGCATAGAGTCTTAATTCCCCATTTTCGGACTTTCGGCTTAACAGATACCATCGGCGTTTGAACATCTTGAGTGCCAATGGCTCAATTATTATAGATTTATGGTTAGGGCTGCCGATGTGGAAACTTTGATAGTCAATTTCAAGAATAATGTTTGATTTCAGAGCCGCCACTATATCATTGAGATAGGATGCTCCTTTGTCTGCAGGTTCAAGTAATATTTTATCGGCAAGATTACGCGTTTGTGTAATCAGATTCTCAGTCGCTATCGTGCTCAAAAGCCAGTCAATTGTTTGATTACTATTGAGAGAATCAATGTCTATTCTGTATCGGCTATATGGACCGGCTTTGATGGTCTCAATATCAATTCCGAACTGTTCCGAAATTGCAATGCGATGATTATAGAATGTCCGACGGTCAATTTCAGTTCCCCCACAATCCCTATATAGCTCCGAATCAGACCACCGGTCGTTAATCTCGGCAAGTGTCAACCCTTCGGGAGATTTCCGAAGGGTATCGACAAGCCAAAGATAGCGTTTAAGCAGTAGAGCGACCATTATTCCTCAGGCCAAAGATTGATTTTGTGTTCTTTCGCAAAATCAACCACTCGCTTTGCGATTTGATCAAGATATCGGTCAGAAATTGCATCAGAAAACTGAGGAGTGTGAATCAAAAGCATCGGATGGGCGTCATCGTTTCGCACGCTTACATTCATCCAATTATAGACTTCGGTTTCTTCATTACCAAGAAACTCTACGCCGAACAGATCGCCGAAATAAGAATTTCCGTAGGTGTCGCGCGGAAAGTGTCCGACTGCTGCAATCACTATGGGAAAATTACGGAAGAAGTCGCTTGACAGTAGTGACACTCGTTTTATAACAGATTCTGCTCCATCCTTATTTTTAGGATTCTGCTTCATCGAGGCGACAGCACTCATGTCAGAATGAAACGAAAGACAATGGAAGTCGATATCATCATCCTTTGTCATCGGCTTGCGTTCTGCCGAAAGGAGTTCGAATATACGATTGATAAGTTTCTGATAGTTATACCATGTTCTTGCCGTGCCTTTTTCGCCTTTCAGAGTACCGGCCTCGTCAGAGCCGCTTCTTACCTGAAACTTCTGACCTTTATAGGGATAGAGCGGATTGTAATTCTTAAGTGTGTCAGGAGTGCAGCATTCCGGGAGGTTGTTATATCCGATGCCCTCTCGTATATTGCGACTCCAATCTTCGCGATTTGCTTTAATGGATCGCAAGTAGTCATTGCGTCCGTTTTCCTCTTTGCTTGCCTCGGGGTCACTTGCACCCTCTTGATCAATAAAAAGGATCTTTGCATTGGGATTGCCATGGCCGATATAGTCCTCATTCGTAGAGTCTATCAGCGCTTTAAATTCTTTTGAGTATTTCATGATCAGAATTGTTTGTTGCCTACATTAACGTATTTCGGCACTACGTCCGCAGCTTTATAAAAAGGGCACGGCATCCCTTTTTCATCTTTGATTAGTCCGGTTCTGGTAAACCTTGAAGCTCAAATAATGTAAAAGGCAGACCGTGCCCCTATGACGGGACAATCAGCCTACGCGATTCATTATTCGGCGCTTCGTTAAATTTACCAGATTTGACTAAGCCGGATAACTTACGGGTAAGTTGTTTGCGATAATTTCATCCTCTGATGAGTAGTGCAAAATTAACGAATCATTCTGAATCTCACAACATTGGATTTAATAATCACACGACTCTTGCCTTTTACGCGGCAAAATTAATTTGTAAGTGGGTAATATCAATTCCCACATATTTTAAAATATTAGACCTTTGCGACGGTGTTTGGCTATTCATTCGTCTCGGTAGCGGTGGAGGGCTTCGTCAATGCTGAGACCGGGATGACGGCTCAACCATAATTTGAATTCTTTGCTGAGCGAAGCGGCAGAGCCGATGACATCTGATATTCCGTCTCCGGAGGCGATACCTTGATCGTCTTGTGCTCCGGATCTGAAAGAAGGCGATGACAGAGTAATTCCGGCTCCCTGAGATTGGGCGCTTGAGGCCACTTTAGATAAAGCAGGAGGCTGGCGGAATACATCGGGGATATGCGACCTCAGCGTTAACAAATATTGGGGGACGGGATCTTAAATTCGCAGGTCTTGATCTCATTAGGTTTTGTTAACTTTTGGCGGTGGAGGTATTGTCAAGCTAAAGCTTAATTTTGTAGTGGAAATACTTATAATTAGGTTTACAACTCGAAGTGATGGCCCGACAACGACAGTATATTGCGATTGACTTGAAGTCTTTCTACGCTTCGGTCGAGTGTATCGAGCGGGATCTCAATCCGCTTGATGTCTGTCTCGTCGTGGCTGATGCGAGTCGCACTGAAAAGACTATCTGCCTTGCTGTGTCACCTGCGCTTAAGGCGTTCGGTCTGCCGGGACGCCCTCGCCTTTTTGAAGTGATCCAGAAAATCAGAGAGGCTAATCGCAATCGCGGCAGTCAGGGTAAATCCACTTCAGGGAGTTTTCTGGCGGATCATCCAGCTGCAGCTGTTGACTTCATTATTGCGCCACCAAGGATGCAATTGTATGTTGACTATTCATCTCGTATTTACGACGTCTATCTTCGTCATGTTTCTGCTGATGATATACATGTCTATTCCATAGACGAAGTGTTCATCGACGCTACGGCCTACCTCGATACCTATCAGGTGACGGCCCACGAGCTTGCTATCCGTATGATTCGCGACGTCCTTTCCGAGACGGGAATTACCGCTACGGCCGGAATTGGCTCTAATCTCTATCTTGCCAAGATCGCAATGGACATTGTCGCCAAGAAGATGCCACCTGATAAGGATGGCGTGCGCATTGCCGAACTTGATGAGATGAGCTACCGTCGCCAGCTTTGGACTCATACTCCACTAACAGATTTTTGGCGCCTCGGCCGTGGACTTGCGCGTCGCCTTCAAGAGGTTGGTCTGCAGACAATGGGCGATATTGCCCGAGCGTCACTTAGCCATGAAGACTGGTTTTATGGCGAGTTCGGCGTCAATGCAGAACTTCTCATTGACCATGCCTGGGGGTGGGAGCCTGTCACGATGGACCTCATCAAATCCTATCATCCCTCGGCTCACTCCATGTCAAGCGGCCAGGTACTCTCCTGTGCCTATACTACAGATCAGGCAAAGACGGTCGTCAAAGAGATGGCTGATAGTATAGCTCTTGATCTCGTGGATAAGCGACTCGTAACAGACCAGATCGTGCTCACAATAGGCTATGATGTCGAGAGTCTGAAGCGTCCGGAGATACGGTCGCTCTACGACGGAGGCATACATACCGACCACTATGGCCGTCAGGTCCCCGCTCACGCTCACGGCACTGCCAACTTTGACCGTTTCACCTCATCCTCGAGGATTATTATCGATCGCGTGACAGAACTTTACGAGCGGATTGTCAACCCCATTCTGCTTGTCCGGCGCCTGACCCTCTCGATCAATCATCTGGTGCCGGAGTCACGAATCCCATCGGAGCCTGAGTCCGTGCA
>JAAVFS010000025.1 GCA_014800605.1 Bacteroidales bacterium
ACTCAAACACAAATCGAAATGGAACGAGCAGCAGAAGATACGCGCTCGGATATTGTTCGCCAAGTTCCCCGATCTTGAAAAGGCATACGGGCTGTTTCTAAAGCTGGTGGACATATTCAATGAGAAAACGTCTGCCGGAGTCGCCAGACTTAATCTTGCCAGATGGTACAACGAAGTGGAGGCCTTTGGGAATAATGAATTTAACAAGGTTCTGGAGACTTTCGAGAATCACAACACCACAA
Source organism: Bacteroidales bacterium (assembly GCA_014800605.1). GTDB lineage: Bacteria > Bacteroidota > Bacteroidia > Bacteroidales > Muribaculaceae > JAAVFS01. The sequence goes on from JAAVFS010000025.1 coordinate 243, forward strand.
TAATCAACTATTTCGAGCGAAGGCTCACAAATGCATCAGCTGAATCATTCAATGCCAAAATCAAAGCGTTCAGAACCCAGTTCCGAGGAGTAGGCGACATCAAATTCTTCATGTTCAGACTGGCAACATTATACTCTTGACATTACCTCCCCGCCAACCCGAAATATCCGCTGACCCATAAATCTGTATCCGAGATTCGTCACATCACATCATCTGTGTGGCAGCGAGCGTCGGAGACGCTATCGTATGCAGAAACGGCACCCGCATAGCGGGTGCAAGCATAATAGCCTGTGGTTGAGGTCGTAGACCAAAACCACAGGATTACGTTCCTCCCTCCTCGCCGCACGCGCTGCGCGTGTGCGAGCATCCTAGATGCGCTGGGTAGCTTCCCGACGCCATCCAGTGAGATGTATCATGGCATTATGATGTGCGTTCGTTGGACGCCGATTGTAGCAGATTTCTATTGCTCGCACCCGTAGGGACAAGTCATGTCTCATCCGTCCTCTCTGCTGATTATCGGATATGATTGCAGATAGCGCCGGAGGCGCGCTGTTGTGGTGAACCCCAGGCATGCGTTAGCGCCTGGGGAATAGCAAAGTAGTGTGGAGGTGAGCGTCGAAGACGCGTCGTTGTGATACTATCGTATGCACCTTCCACTGCCCCACCTGTGTTCCAAAATTGTATTTCATACATTAAGATGAGGATATCATACATTGCTCTTTGGCTGAGTAATTTTTTCGTTAATGATTATATACTTTTGCCCAACATTAAAAATTATTAACAGCAAATCAAATATTAACAGCCATGCGATTTTTAAGAATTACATCTGTACTTTCTCTCTTTTTAGCACTCGTCTTTTGTTCTTGTACCAAACCTCATGAAGCAACAGCCGAATCCAGTAACAGTAAACATACCATAGAAACTAACAATGTTGATCAATCATTTCTAAAAACACATGACGAGTTACTTGACTACGTTACAACACTTTTAAATGACTGCGATATTAATTTTTTAAAACGCCATAATAAGAAAGGCTATACAAACATATCATTCTCTATAGCCGGTGAATCTAATCATAGTCTTGATGTCTACATAATCATTGACGATGAAGACGATTATTATCAGATTACTGCATTTCCGGATATTGAGATTCCAAAAGATGATATTATTTCATGGCTAATAGCCGTTAATAAGTATAATATTGGAGCGGAGAATATATGTGCATGTATAAATGATGACAATGCGATTGTATTCTGGGTCGGACAATACATCAATGGGGGTATATCGCAAGAGTTGTTTAAGTTTAATCTAATGCAGATTATCAAGACGGCTGATGATGACACTGAAATAATACAAGAAGAGGCTAAACAATTCGAACGGGCTGCCAATGCTTCTACCAAAATCTCTATGACATTAATTTAAATCAGAAGTCTACATTATGTAATAAGAAGCTCCAAGGCTTGATGGCCCTGGAGCTTGCTTTTATATGTGAGCGGTACCGATTTTTAGCGGCCGGTATAGTTAGAGGGGGTTATGGCCTTGAGCTCAGCTTTGACAGCGTCGCTGACATTGAGTGTGTCGATGAATGCAGCGATACTCTCGGCTGTGACAGTCGTGTTGACGCGGGTCAGCTCCTTGAGAGTCTCGTATGGCTTGGGATAACCTTCGCGGCGCAGGATGGTCTGTATGCCTTCGGCTACTACATTCCACATCGAGTCGAGATCGGCAGCGATAGCAGCCTGGTTGAGGATCAGTTTGTTGAGACCTTTGAGAGTGCTGTGCAGAGCTATAAGCATGTGAGCCATCGGCACGCCGACATTGCGCAGCACGGTAGAGTCCGTCAGATCGCGCTGCAGGCGTGAGACGGGGAGCTTCGAGGCCAGATGGCCGAGCAGGGCGTTGGCGATGCCGAGATTGCCCTCCGAGTTTTCAAAGTCAATCGGATTGACCTTGTGGGGCATGGCTGAGGAGCCTACCTCGCCGGCCTTGATGCGCTGCTTGAAATACTCCATGGAGATATACATCCAGAAGTCGCGGTCGAGGTCAAGGATGATTGTGTTGATGCGGCGCATAGCGTCAAAGAGCGCAGCCAGATTGTCATAGTTGGAGATCTGGGTGGTGTAGTCCTCGCGCTGGATGCCCAGATGAGAGCTCAGGAAGTTGGCGGCAAAGGCTTTCCAGTCGATGGCAGGGAAGGCTACGCTGTGAGCGTTGAAATTGCCTGTAGCACCGCCGAATTTGCCGCTTACCGGCACAGCGTCGAGCAGTTCGAGCTGGCGGCGCAGACGATAGGAGAACACCTTGATTTCCTTGCCCAGGCGGGTGGGAGATGCAGGCTGGCCGTGGGTCTTGGCAAGCATGGGGATCTCGGCCCATTCCTCAGCCTTGGTCTCGAGATTCTCGATCAGCTCCACCAGCAGCGGACGATAGACCTCCTTGATGGCGTCGGCTATCGACATCGGGACTGAGGTGTTGTTGATATCCTGTGAAGTCAGGCCGAAGTGGATATACTCTTTATAGGGAGCGAGCCCGAGTGCATCAAATTTCTCTTTCAGCAGATACTCTACTGCCTTGACGTCATGATTGGTCACACTCTCGATCTCCTTGACGCGAGTCGCATCCTCGAGTGAGAAGTCGCGATAGATGTCGCGCAGCTTTTCGAGCGTATCAGCCGGTATGTCTGCCAAAGCCGGCAGAGGGATCTGAGCCAGAGCGATAAAATACTCCACCTCGACTTTGACGCGATAGCGTATCAGGGCATATTCCGAGAAATAACGGTCGAGAGGCTCGCATTTGGAGCGATAGCGGCCATCGACGGGAGAGATGGCTGTAAGAGGGCTTAGTTGCATAGGGGGATGAGGTTATTTAATATAATACATTCGCAAAGTTACACATTCCCGCCGATACCGCAAAATCAGCCTGTCAGTCTATAATCGATTCCGGCGGCGCTATATATGTCAGCGTGTCGACAGCGCGTGTCGTAGCCGTATAGAGCCAGCGGTAGAAGTCGAGCGATGTCAGCGCGTCGGGTTGCAGATTGGCCATGTCGACGAATACCGAGCGCCACTGTCCGCCCTGAGCCTTGTGGCAGGTTACTGCGTAGGCATACTTGACCTGCAGGGCATTGTAGTAGGGATCATTGCGCATGTCGACTACCGGCACAGGTCCCGGCGTCCGGGAGCCGGGCGGATATTCGGTCACGGCGTGCAGCAGGTCGTCGGCCAGCTCACGTGTCAGCGCCGGAGCCTCGCAGGTCAGCGCCGAGAGGAGTATCTTGGTGTCGATCGTGATATCGTGGTCAGGGAAGCGGAGAGCTACGTCGGCAAATCTCACCAGCCCGCGCACCTCTGTCCCGTAGACCCGCTCGACGATGGCTGTGTCGCCATTGGCTATGAAGTCGATTCCCTTGACAGACCGCGTCCAGAAATAGTTGTTTTTGGCTATCATCAGCGGCTCGCCGGCCACAAGCTCGGTCTCATAATCGAGTATCTGGGAGCGTATCGCCAGATTGAACTTGACGGCGCGGCTGTTGGAGCGTGTGATGAGCAGCGTGCCGGCCGTCCCATCCTCGCTGTAGGCACTTGAGAGAGAGTCCGGCAGATCCTCATAGGAGATAGCCCGCACGTCGGCAAATGGTCGCTGTCGCAGCCGGGGAGGAGGTATCGGGGTCTGCTGTATATTACGGCGCAGCAGGGTGGCATTGTAGAGGATGCCCGACGTGGACGTCTGGCGCACGGTGGCCGTCATCGTGGCGCGCATGACATGGAGCCGCATACGCCGGAAGGTCTCCGGTTCCATTGCCGGTGAGAAGTCGGAGCCGGGTGGGGGAAGCTGAGCCGTGTCGCCCGAGAGTATGAGGCGGCAATTAGTGCCGGTGAAGACGTAGTGTATCAGGTCGGCCAGAAGGCTCCCCTCGGGGTCGTCGGCTATCATGGAGGCCTCGTCGACTATAAATATGGTGTTGGAGGAGCGGTTTTCAGCTATCCCGATTCTGTATAGACCTGCCGTATGGCCTGCCGAGCCGGGGGCGGCGTGGCGATAGATGCGTCGGTGGATGGTCGACGCAGGGTGGCCGGCATGGGCGGAAAGCACTTTGGCCGCGCGCCCCGTCGGAGCGAGCAGCACAGCCTTCAGTCCGACGCCGGGGAGTGCCTTGACCAGTGCGCCGATCATCGTCGTCTTGCCCGTACCGGCATATCCGTTGAGGATGAAGACCGAGTCGGAGGGGGTCTGCGGCGAGCAGAAGCGTGCGAGGGCGGCCGCCAGCGTCAGCTGCTGGCGGGTAGGCTCGACACCCATGGCATCGACTATACAGGAGGCAAACTGCAGGGTATCCACCGCGTCGACGGCCGGTTAGAGGGGCTTGCGGTAGCAGCGGCGGCGCTTGTGCTGCCGGCGCTCAAAGTATTCCCACTGCTTCTGCACATTAGAGTTGGACTCCAGCTCGGGATTGCTCTCGGCATAGCGGTAGCCCACCTTCTTGAAGCGAGGTATCAGCTCCGTGAAGAGCAGCGCGTTGACCCCCTTGTTCTGGTATTCCTGGTCGACGCCTACGAGGAGCAGATCGACGATGTCACCCTTGCCGCTCAGTGGTCTGAGCATCGGGATCCAGCCGAAGGGGAAGAGGCGGCCGCGATTGCGCTGCAGGGCGCGGGCGAATGACGGGATTGAGATGCCGACACCCACGAGGTTGTCGTCGCCGTCGACTATCAGGCAGATATTCTGCGGCTTGAGCAGGCCGAGGTAGACCTTGATATAGTGATCGGCCTGGCGGGGAGTGATGGGCGAGTAGCCGTAGAGGCTGTCGTAGGTGCGGTTGATGAGGTCGAAGATAGCCTTGCCGTAGCGGTCCTTTAGTTCCTTTTTTGACTTGATGTCGGCTACCTGCAGATTGTATTTCTTCTTGACTATCTCGGCTATGCGAAGATGCTTTTCAGGGATCGAGTCGGGGACAGTCATCAGATATTCGACCCAGTCTATATCTTTCTGAAATCCCATCCGCTCGATATGCTCCGGATAGTAGGGGTAGTTGTAGATTGTCTCCATCGTGCTCAGCTCGCCGTAGCCTTCGATGAGCATACCCTCGCAGTCCATATCGGTAAATCCGAGCGGGCCTACAAAATCAGTCATGCCGCGCTCGCGTCCCCACTCGGCGGCTGCGTTGAAGAGGGCGTCGACCACTTCCTTGTCGTCAATAAAGTCGACAAAGCCGAAGCGCAGGTCCTTCTTGCCTGTGCGCTCATTGACTACCTTGTTGATTATGGCTGTGATACGTCCTGCGATCTTGCCGTCGCGGCGAGCTACGAATGTCTGTGCCTCGCAGAAGTCGAAGGCGGGGTTTTTCTCGGGCAGGAGGGTGTCGACTTCATCCATGATCAGTGGCGGCACATAGAATTCATTGTCTTTGTAGAGGTCAATACCAAATTTGACTGCCTTGCGCAACTCTGACCGGCGCGCCGGTACGGGGGTAACGATTACTGACATTATTCTGTTTCTTAATTGTTCAAGAGATAAGTGTGGGGTGGAGTTTAGCCTTTGCCGACAAGCCAGGCGAGGACGCCGACCATCAGGACGATAAACACCGTCGTGAGCACGATCGTCGCTATCTTGGCGCGGCCGTCGATAGCCATCTTCAGAGCGCGGATGTCCGGGAAGCGACCGGCCGGGTTGGGGCTGAGGCAGCGGGCGGCTATCTTGCGCAGCCGGCTTGCGTCCGGATATTTCGGGTTGGCTTTGAGAGCCTCGGTCAGTATCAGACCGAAGTTGAAGATATCGTCGGCAGTAGCGTCGGGCGACAGGCTGTTTTTTTGGTCGAAGCCCACATTGATGAGCTTCAGGTTGCCGATATTTTCGGTGAAGATTATTGTCTCGGGGCGGATCGGGTGGTGTACGAGGTGATTGGTCTGGATATACTCCAGCGCGTCGACCAGGTCGTGGGTGAGCTTGTCGATGGTCGCATCGCTGACGCGTGAGCTGTCGATCAGTTTGCGGAGCGAGTCGCCATAGATGTCGTCGGTGATGATGCACCGCCCCAGGCCCGGCACCTCCTCATAGTCGTTGATCATCACGATATGCGGGTGAGCCAGATTGTAGCGCACGTCAAATTCTTTGTCGATCATCGACTGATATTCGGGTTTGTCTCTATACTCCGGTCGGAGTGTCTTGAGCATCAGCCATTTGCCATATTTCTTGGCGGTATAGACGTAGTAGAACTCTTCGTCCCACTCGGGGAGGTGTTCTATCTCGGTCCATTTCTCGGTCTGGGGGGTCTCGTGGGGTGACATCGTCGGTATCAGTGATTAGTGTCGTTAGTGGAATGTCCTGTCAGGCGAAGGAGCAGGGGAGCTATCTCAGTGTTGTCGCCCCAGCGGCCGAGCTCTTCGAGGCCGGCTCCGATGGCATAGACGGGTACGGGGTTGCCGCTATGGCCGGAGGTGGTCCAGCCGAACCCCTGATTGTCGTTGAGCACATCCCATACCTCCTTGGCCAGGGCGGTGTAAGAGGCGTAGAGGGTCTTCTCGTCGGCTATCCGGTCGCGGCTGTTGAAGGTAGCGTTGAATACATCATATATGGCAGCATCCTGAGCCTTGGTGACCTCGATCGGGCCCCAGAGGCCTGTCGCGGCGGTCACAAACTCCTTGAATTGCTCCCATGTCGGCGCTTCACCCTCGGTCAGCATCCGCTTGACTTCGGTAGAGAACTGCTCCTTCGACATCTTCTGATGCAGGATGTAGGGGGTGAACGACTGGTAGCCCACATGGCGGTTGCCGACCGACAGGCCGCCTGTCTCATGGTCGGCGGTGACTATGATCAGCGTCTCTTCCGGGTGGGCGAGATAGAAGTCGTAGGCGTGGCGCAGGGCTTTGTCGAAATTGAGGGTCTCGATGACTACCGCTCCGGCATCATTGCCGTGACCGACATGGTCGATGTTGCCCCCTTCGACCATAATGAAGAAGCGGTCGGGGCTGACGCGTGTCAGATGCTCGATACAGGCTGCCGTCATGTCGGGGAGCGAGAGCGCCCCGGGGATGGAGTCGAGGGTGTAGCCTACATTGGAGTCATTGAATGGATTCTCGGCTGTCAGGAATATGCGGCGAGCCTTGGATGCGCGCGCAGCGTCGGTCGTGCTGACCATGTCGAGGTCGGGGAATGTTCGGAAATAGTCGATGAGGTCGGTCGGGTTCCCCTTCCTGTCGGTGCGTCCGCGCCATGAAGCGCCGGCTATGAACTCGTAGCCGCTCTCAGCCGCCTGGCGCCCTATCTCGTAGGTCATGCGGCGGGCGGGTACATGCGCGTAGAAAGCTCCCGGGGTAGCATCGTCGGGAGCCACTGTAGTCACCAGGCCTACGCCCCAGCCATCGTTGTGCAGATGCTCTGCCACGGAGGTGACAGCTACCGTGTCGGCATCCATGCCGAGCATGCCGTTGCGGGTCTTGGAGCCGGTGGCGAGTGCCGTGCCGGCCGCAGCTGAGTCGGTGACAGTGCTTGAGGCCGAGTAGGTGGTGATCACACCGCCGACAGGGAGCCGGAGCATGAGCAGCGGATCCGGGTTGCCGAGGGCTACGCGGTTGAAGGTCTGCGTGGCCATTACATGGCCATGACCCATGCCGTCGCCTATGAAGTAGAATATGTATTTTGGCTCAGCTGCTCCGGCACAGAGAGTGCTGAGGGCGAGTGTAGCTGTCAGGATGAGGTGTCGTATCTTCATTCGGGGATGGGGTTTATTCGGTTACAAATGATTTTATCGGGTCGATATATCGGCGGTCGGGGCATAGGCGGGGCACCTTGCGCTGTCCGCCCAGCTTGCCTGTCGAGGCAAGCCAGCGGTCGAATGTTCCCGGGGCGAGCGGGATTATTGTCAGCCTGTCGAGAAATATTCCGCCCGAGCGCTTGGCGTCGTAGTCGGAATTCTCGTCGCGCAGGGCGCTGTCGAGCGCCTCGGCAAATGCTTCAGGATCGGACGGCGGGGTGGTCCACTCGATGAGCCACTCGTGGCGCCCGCGGGAGGTCGGGGTGGGGTAGACGGGGGCTGCGGTGAAGTTGGCGGCAGCGGCTCCCGTGGCGGCGCAGGCTCGCGCGAAGGCAGCCTCGGCATTATGCACCATCAGCTCCTCGCCGAAGGCGTTGATAAACTGCTGGGTGCGCCCCGCGATGGTGAATGTCAGCGGATCGGTGGAGTGTATGTGGATAGTGTCGCCGATACGGTAGCGCCAGAGGCCGTTGGATGAGGTGATTACCAGCTCATAGATCTTGTCCGCCTTTGCCTTCCAGGCCGGGATGGCATCTTCGGGAGATCCGCCCAGAGGCACTAACTCATAGAATGTGTCGACATCCATCAGCAGGAGCATTGCGGGCGATGACTTTTCGAGCTGCACCCCAAAGAATCCCTCCGACGCATTGTATGTCTCCAGATATCGCATCGATTCCGAGCCGATAATGCGGCGATACTCCTCGCGATAGGGGCCGAAGGCAATGCCGCCGTGGAAGAAGACTTCTAAGTGGGGCCACACTTCGGAGATAGACGTGGCGCCCGTCAGCTTCAGCACCTCCTTGAGTACGGTCAGCATCCACGAGGGGACGCCTGACAGATTCGTGACATCGCGACGGGCTACGTCGGCCACGAGTCGCGGCAGCTTCTCCTGCCAGTTCTCCATCAGCGCCACCTCGCGGGCGGGGACGCGGAGCAGTCCGGCGAGCGGATTGATACACTCTATCAGGTGGGCCGAAAGGTCGCCCGCCTTGACCCCCTTGGGGTGGTCGAGCGCCGTAGCCATCGATCCACCAAGGATCAGGGCGCGCCCGCCCATCAGCCGCGAGTCGGGGTAGAGCGACAGATAGCGTGCCACGACATCGGTTCCTCCGCGATAGTGGGAGCGTTCGAGGCCGCGGCGCGTGATGGGGATATACTTGCTCTTGCCCCCCGATGTGCCACTCGACTGGGCGAATCGGCGGGTGACTCCGGGCCACAGGACATCGGCCTCGCCGTTGACCATGCGCATGACATCCTGTCGGATAGCCTCATAGTCGACCATCCGGCAGCGCTCACGCCACTGCTCGTAGCTCAGTCCGGGAGCGAAGCCGTGGCGGCTTCCCCAGTCGGTCTTCGACCCTTCGCGCAGAAGCGAAGCGAGGGTGGCGCGCTGCGACTTTTCAGTGTCGGCAGCCGCGCTGAGCATCTGCCGGTCGAAGCGGTGGAAGTATGGGCGGACTATTTTTGTTAAATCGAGCATATTGGATGCATATATCAGTGCAAAGATAAGAAAAATTATAGTATCTTTGCACCATCGGAATCAATCACTAATTATCAGTAATTTTTATGAAAAAACTTTTACTCTCGCTTGTGGCACTTCTGTGTGTCACTGTTGGCAAGGCTAACATTGTAGATAGTTTCGCCCAGAGTGCATCCTGGACACCCTCACTCCCTACCGCTGAAAAAGGTGGAGCTGATTTGTCCGGCGTATTCACATCTGAAGCAACCGGTATCGAGTACACATTTGCTGACTGCAAGTCTTATACAGACTACCTGATGGTCAACAAAAGCACCGGCTACTTCACTTTTGCTCTCCCCGAAGGTACCAAAACTATCACTGTGACAACCGGTTCAGGTGCTTCTACCGCCGTAACAGTCAATGTGACTGTAGGTACTGAAGAAGTTGCGACAGCTTATCAGCTCAACAAGCAGGGCGCAGATTTTTCTTTCGAGGTTCCCGCCGCTCTGCAGAACTCCAAGCCCACTTGTAAGATTGCAGTAGCTAACAACAAGAACGCTCAGTTCCAGTCTATCACCTTCGTCACCGAAGGTGACGGCGAGACTCCCGTAGATCCCGATCCCGTAGATCCCGATCCCGTAGATCCCGTAGATCCCGAAATCACCAAGGTGGCTTCTATCCAGGCTCTCCTTGATGCTACTAAGGATCTCGCAAACCAAGCCAAGACCGAAGAGCTCGAACTCGACTTCGCCATGACCGTGACCTATGCTCACGACAGAAATACCTACGTTACCGACGGTAAAAACAACCTTCTCATCTACGGCTCTCTCGGTGTCGAGGGTCTCGAAAACGGCAAGGTGATCCCCGCCGGCCTCAAGGGCAAAATGACTGTCTACAACGGTCTCCCCGAGCTCACTGACGTCGTAGCTGAATCAATCGGCACTCTGACCGATGGCACAGCTGTAGAGCCCGTCCTCACCACTGTCGACGACTTCAATGGCGAAGGCATCAGCGCCTACATCATGCTAGAAGGAGTGGATGTGACCGGCGTAGACGGTAAAAACTTCAGCATCGTCAGCGGCGAAACCACAGTAGCCGGCTACAACACATTCGGTGTAAGCGTAGCTGAGGGCACAAACCTCACAATCGTAGGTATCGTAAGCTACTTCAACGCATATCAGATCTCTCCCATCTCCATCACTACTGCATCAGGCAAAGAGACTGTAGCAGCTCCCACATTCAATCCCAACGGTGGCACAGTATTCGCCGGCACACGTGTCAACATCTACTCTACCACCGAGGGCGCTTCTATCTATTACACTACTGACGGCACAGAGCCCACCTCAGCTTCCACTCTCTACGAGACAGCAATCGCTATCAACGAAGCTATGACCATCAAGGCTATCGCTGTCAAGGAAGGCTGCGAAGACTCAGAAGTAGCAGAAGCTACATTCGCCATCAAGGCTCCCGCCGACGCTACATTCGTATTCGCTAATCCCGCCTCTCTGACACCCGCATATCCTGCTGATATGACCGATGAGTCACTCGAAGAAGATTCTAACAAAAACGGTGTCAACGGCTACTTCGCTAATATTTCCGACGTGGAATTCACCGATGGAGGAATCACTGTCACCAACGCTAAGGGCAGCTCGACCGATGCCCGCCTCTACTACCAGACCGGCGGTAAAATCCAGCTCCGTGTCTACAATGGCGGCTCTACCACCATCAGCGCCAAGGCCGGCCTCCTTATCTCAAAGATCGTCATCACCTACAACAACGGCAGCACAAGCTATAATAAAGTAGTGGCTCCCGAAGAAGGCGCCTGGGCATTTGACAAGGATGCTTCTGAAGGCACATGGACAGCAGCTGAAGGCGAGGCCGGCGTGAAGTCAGTGACATTCGACTACACCGGTACACAGCAGATCAACGCTATCGAAGTCTATACAGAAGAAGGTTCAGGCGTTGACAGCATCGGCGTAGACAGCGAGAATGCAGCCCCCATCTACTACAACCTCCAGGGTGTACGCGTAGACAATCCCGCCAACGGCCTCTACATCATGAAGCAGGGCACAAAAGCATCTAAAGTAATCGTACGTTAATTCGACCCAAATCCCATAACACCCGAAAGGGGCGCCACCACGGCGCCCCTTTTTTCGTCTATATCAATGAAGATAGGCCACGGGTATAAGCAAAGGCAATTAAGTCGCCATACACTTTGCGCATGGCTCCAAAAAAATGGCACCCGCGTGGCGGGTGCAAGCATGGTAGCCTGTGGTTGAGGTTGCAGACCGAAACCACAGGACATCGTCTTACCCTCCTCTTCGCACGCGCAACGCGTGTGCGAGCAACAATTTGCAGAGTGAAATATATCTGCTATTTTTGCGATGTGAATTCATTTACGCAACAATATATAATGGCAGTTTTTGCCGTCAAATATCGTCTGGGGCTGATCGATCACCGCTGGGCGAATAGCTTATACGCTATAATGGGAAAAATTCTGTTAGATATAGATGGCGTTAAACCGATTAAAATCAATGGATTCAAAGACCATGTCCATGTACTTTACAGTACAAGGGGTAATGTGGCCGATTCAGAAATTGTCCGTAGGTTAAAGACCGAATCATCCCGTTGGCTTAATGACCAGAGATTGACAGTAGGCAATTTTGGATGGCAGCGTGGTGGAGCGAGAATATCTGTTTCGCCGACAAGATTACATAATCTATTAAAATATATTGATTCACAGTGGGAGCACCATCGTACGAGGACATTCAGAGAGGAATATGAAAGCTGGCTCAGATCCATGGGAGTCAGCATCTCGAGCTACGATCTTCCCGAAGAGCTTGAATTATCTTCGCACACGCTCCGCGCGTGCGAAGATAGAGATTAGATTATGTTCCTATGGTTTCGGTCTGCGACCTCAACCATAGGCTACTCTGTCGCCATACGCTCTGCGCATGGCCACCATATTAGCGGGCGTCTGGAGGACGCCGATTTACCAGTAACCCCGCACATGTCGCTGCGCGTGCGCGGGCAACTATTTGCGGAGTGACAATTTAATGCTGTTCCACGACTCCGTCGGTGAGGGCGCCTGACTGGATGGTGCCGCGGCCGAATGAGCGGTAGGTGTCGAATGGGATCTCGTCCTGTGGCTCCTCAAGGGCGCCGTCGTGGGGGAGGCTGAAGCTCAGATACTTTATCGAGAGTCCGCGGGCGAGCCACTGCTGCTCGTAGTGGGTCTTGATGTCGAGGATGTCGGTCACGATGCCTGAGTGGTAGAGGTCGGCCGTGTCGGTGAGGACAGGGAGCTTGTTGAGCCCTACCATCAGCGACGTGTAGGTATAGAGGAAGGGGGAGTCGGTCTTCAGATGGATTGTGCCACCATCGGCCAGCACGCGGCGATAGGTGTCCATGAAGCGGGTCGAGGTCAGACGCTTGTTGACCTTCTTCATCTGAGGGTCGGGGAAAGTGATCCAGATCTGAGCCACCTCAGAGGGCGCGAAAAAGGCCGGCAGAAGCTCGATCGACGTGCGTATGAAGGCTACGTTGGTCATGCCCGTATCGAAGGCCTGGCGGGCTCCTGTGTACATTCTGGCGCCTTTTATGTCGATGCCTATGAAGTTCATCTCCGGGAAGCGGCGTGCCAGTCCGACGGTGTACTCACCTTTACCGCATCCCAGCTCCAGTACGATCGGGTGGTCGTTGTGGAAGAAGTCGGAGTGCCATTTCCCTTTGAGTGGGAACTCCTCGACCTGAAGTCGTGCGAAGGGATATTGGAATACGAGAGGGATCTGCTCCATCTCGGCAAATTTGCGCAGCTTATTTTTTCCCATGGTCAGTCGGAGGATAGTCGAGTGTGTAGTGAAGTCCGCGGCTTTCTTTGCGCTCTTTGGCCTGGCGCATGATCAGGTAGCCGACATTGATTATATTGCGTAGCTCGCAGATCTCACGCGAGGCTTTTGACTCCTTGAAGAGGCGCTCGGTCTCTTCGTAGAGGATGTCGAGGCGATTCCAGGCGCGGTCGAGTCGCAGGTTGGAGCGTACGATGCCTACGTAGGTGCCCATGATCTGATTGACCTCCTTGATGCTCTGAGTGATGAGCACCATCTCCTCGGGGTGACGGGTTCCCTCGTCGTTCCAGTCAGGCACATCGGTGCGGATGGCGTAGTGGGGAGCGTTTTCAAGGGCGTGGCGCGCGGCTGCGTCGGCATAGACCACAGCTTCGATCAGCGAGTTGGAGGCCAGGCGGTTGCCGCCGTGGAGGCCGGTGCATGAACATTCGCCGACGGCATAGAGGCGCTTGATGGTCGACTCGCCGTTGCCGTCCACGAGGATACCGCCGCAGAGATAGTGGGCTGCCGGAGCCACTGGGATATAGTCGCGCGTGATGTCGATGCCGAGCTCAAGGCATTTGCGGTAGATGTTGGGGAAGTGGCGGCGGGTCTCCTCGGGGTCCTTGTGGGTGACGTCGAGATAGACATGGTCGTCGCCATGCTGCTTCATCTCGGAGTCGATGGCGCGTGCCACGATGTCACGCGGGGCGAGCGAGAGGCGCGGATCATACTTGTGCATGAACTCCTCGCCGCGCAGGTTGCGCAGGACAGCGCCGTAGCCGCGCATGGCCTCTGTGATGAGGAATGAGGGGCGGTCGCCGGGGTGGAAGAGGGCTGTGGGGTGAAACTGGATGAATTCCATATCCTTGACCGTGCCCTTGGCGCGATAAACCATCGCGATGCCGTCGCCGGTAGCTACAAGGGGGTTGGTAGTAGTCTGATAGACAGCGCCTACACCGCCGGTAGCCATCAGGGTGACACGCGACAGGAACTTGTCGACACTCCCCGAGGGGGTCAGCACGTAAGCGCCATAGCAGGTGATGTCGGGAGTGCGCCGGGTGACGATGCGCCCCAGATGGTGCTGAGTGATGATCTCGATAGCAAAATGATTTTCGAAAATGTCGACATGCGGATTGGCACGGAGAGCTTTGATGAGGCTCTGCTGGATCTCGTAGCCGGTGTTGTCGGCATGGTGCAGGATGCGGAATTCCGAGTGGCCTCCCTCGCGGTGCAGGTCAAAGGAGCCATCATCCTTCTTGTCGAAGTCGACGCCCCAGTCTATAAGCTGGCGGATCTGCTCGGGAGCTTCGGTTACTACCTTCCTGACCGCCTCGGGGTCGCTGAGCCAGTCGCCGGCTACCATCGTATCGTGTATATGCTTGTCGAAATCATCGACTTCAAGGTTGGTGACGGAAGCCACGCCACCCTGAGCGAGCGCCGTATTGGCTTCATCGAGAGTGGTCTTGCAGACTATAGCTACGCGACGCCCCTCGCCGGCGACTTTAAGCGCGAAACTCATGCCGGCGATACCGGCACCGATCACGAGATAATCATATTCCCGGGTCATATCTTCTACAAATGTTTTAACACCTGCAAAGATAGTAAATTTTATTGTATATCACCCGGCAGAATATATCCGATAGTCAGGATTGTCATCGAATCGGAGTGGCGGGCGCCCAGGATCTGCGGCGGATTGCTGAAATGCTGACCTAACTGGCGCAGGGTGGTCAGGTTGGTGTTGGGGGAGCTGTTGAGTATGAGGTAGCGGTTCTGGTGGGATCCGATGGAGGAGTGTCGGATCATCAGCTCGGCACGGCGATTGAGAGTGACGAGGCGATTCTGCGTGTCGGGACTGACGGCGTAGGGGAAATTGACGGTCCCGCAGATATAGTCGGCGATGTTAAACTCGTCGAGCTTAGAGTCGATAGATGTGCGGGTCACCTCTTCGAGCTGATCTCTGAGGGCGTGGATTCCCTCGAGTGAGAAGTGGAATGTGCGGAAGGCGTCGGAGAGGTCGATGTTGCTGATGATGTCGTTGACATTACGGTCAAAGAACTTGACGAGCAGCTCGGGGGTGGTCACGGAGTCAAACATCGGATGATCGACAAAGCTGATCTTGGATGCTCGCGCGCTGTCGTCGGTATGCCACTGACGGAGGTTGTTGTTGAATCCGCGGAGTGAGTGATAGCTCTCGGTGAGCTCGTTGCGCAGGCTCAGCAGCTCGTCGATGACGATGCCGGCGCAATGGAATCGGATGGCAGCGCGGTCTTTTTTCTTTTGCAGGTCGGCTATGAGGAAGCTGAGCTTGTCGATCTCCTGCTGCAGCTCTTTGCGATACTTCTGCTTGGCGTAGGTATATGCACCCCAAACGGCGATTACGACCATGACGGCCAGAGTCGGGATGATGGTCCAGAGGCTCAGGACGTCAATGACTCCGGCATGGCAGAGCAATCCGTAGACAAGGCATATACCCAGGGCTATGGCGGTAATCTTGATCGCACCGGTGATATACTTTATCTTGTGGGTCCTGACATTTTCAGGGAGCTCGTCGGTGAGCTGGCGGACCTGATCGGTCAGTTCACCGATGTTGTTGGTCAGATGGGTCTGATAGGCATCGGATATGCGGCGGCGTATCATCGGCAGCTCGAGCTTGGCGAGCAGATTGCTATAGTAGGTATAGGTCTCATTGAAGAGCTCTTTTTTGCTTGTGAGCTCTATCTGAGCATACTCCAGAGCATTGCTCAGGGCCATTATGCGGATGTGTGCCTGGGTGAGATTGAGCTGCGCTACGTTGGGTACGGGCTTCTTCAGATGGTCGGCGCCTGCGGTGTCGGTACACTCGGTCAGGATGCAGCAGTAATTGTTGAAGTCAGGGTCGTCGATATATGCTGCCGAGATATAGCAATATCCGTTGTCGCCCCACTGCTCGCCCCAGGAGTTGCGCAGGATGTAGTATTTGTCCTCATCGTTGTAGCCTACTATCAGCATGGCGTGTAGTGACCCTTCTTCCTGCCGAGTCGTCGCCTCATTCGGGCGAGAGATATGCCCGAACGGGGAGTTGAGGAATTCGTCATAGATCTTGAGCGAGATGCCGACGGGGTAGCCTTCGGTCAGGGCCTTGGTGAGCAGCTCATGGTTGGCTTTCAGGTCGTCAAACTTGTTGGAGGTGCGTGAGATGGGGATCTGGAGAGCCTTGATCAGGCGGTGCTTCTCGGCGTCGCCGTAGGCCTCAACTGGCGGGAGGGTGAAGCCGTCTTTGGAGATGTCGATGTCGTAGAATCGCTCCTCGCAGATACCTTTCTTGGTCAGGACGTCGAGCTGGGCGTAGAAGTTGCTCCCCTCGGAGGCCTGCTTTTCGATTACATTGGAGTTGTAGAAGAGGAATGCGGGGCTGAGCTTATGGAGCTCCTCGCCGGCGTTGTAGCGGTTCCAGAGGGCCTCGTACATACCGGCCACGGCGAATGAGGCGCAGGCCGGGGTGTCGTTCTGATTGCGCGGTTTCGAGAGATATTTGCGCAGGTCGACTGAGGAGGCGGCTTTGAGATCCTTGGCGGGGGTGTATTCCTCCTCAAGGGGGCGCTCGACGACCTTTGCGGAGGGTCTGAGGGGCTTTGTGCGCGACTCGAATCCGTTGTCGGTCAGCACGGTATTGGCGCGCTGAGAGTTCTCATCCTCACGGCGCTGCTTGTCGAGCTCCTTGGTTTTGGAGCGCAGATAGCTCGTCAGATCGAGAATCTCGCGCTTGAGTTTCTGGATGTCATTCAGCGGGTTGAATGCCTTGAAGTTGCGGCTGTCGCTTATGGCGATTCCCGCCAGTGAAATATCGGGATAGCGGAGCAGGGGGTAGGATGCGCGTATCGGCAGGAGGCCGCTGTCTGGCATCGCCGTATTGTAGGCATCGATGTAGACGTCGAGCGGCGGCTCCAGGGCATTGTCAAATGTCAGTGAGTCGTCGGCATAGGTGATACCTTTCAGATGCTCGTTGTCGAGGCCGAGGATGAGCGCCATAGTGGCCTCCTTGTCAGGAAGCTGCAGCTGCTTGTCGCTCAGGAATCGTGTCATCCGCTCCATGGCGGCATCACGCGCGGCGGTGAGGGTGCCGCTCAGCGAGGGGGCTATCTCCTCGGGAGTGCGTCCGAGTTGGATCTGCTTCTCGACATTTTCGGCCATGAAGTCAGGGTAGAACTTGTCGAAGCCTTTGAGAGCCTCCTCGGCACGCTTCATGGCGCTGACTATATCGACGGTCTCGATCCTGACGCCGTCGCGCTCCAGAGCGGCTACAAACGAGCGGTGGAGCAGGTAGTCGATCACCTTGTCGCGCGGGAAGTCGAGTCGCGACAGACCTATGGCTCTCACGGAGCCTCGCATGGTGTCGACAGCCGCCGCGGTCACTATCGAGGGATAGTTGTCGATAAGGATGTTGAAAAACTCGCTGAGACACTCCGTAAGCGCTTCGAGGGTGAAGTTGACGGAAGCTCTTGAGGCAAGGTAGTTGTCGATGATGGTGAGCGATGCCGGTATGGAGCAAGCCGATATGCACTCCATAATCCGTCCGGCATAGGCGCGATGCTCTTCGGATGCACTCTCCTCAGCGCTAAAGACGGCGTTAATGACCTCGTTATGAAGCGCTATGACGTCGATGGAGCTTTTGACGGGCAGGGAGTCGGCTGTCCGGACCACACGCAGTGTCTCGTCGACAGCATCCTCCGACGCCGGGGATAGATAGTAGATATGGAGAGTAGTGTCGTAGGCCGCCATCTGGATCACATTGCGGTGTATCTCGACCAAGCGGCGTGTGAACTCCTCCTGTGTGGGTGTGTCAGTGCTGCGGAGCATGGTGACCATGCCCTCTGACTGTCGCGCTGTCAGGACCGACCTGAGGCTCTCGACCAGCGGGTCGAGAGTAGCAGTGCTCCACATTATAACTATCGGCGTCATTGTAGGATTGTGTCAGTAAGGTGTGGGTATTGACTACAGATTTTCGAGGATATACATTATCTCGTTGTTGAGCAGCTCCTCCTCTTCGGGGAATGACTCCAGCGAATCAAGGGGGACATTGCAGAGGGCGAATTTCTCGATGTAGGTGCCATCCTCAGCCGCCTGGTGAGCCTCGACGGGCACAGTGGCAACAGGATTGTCGGGACCCGGTTTCGACAACGACTTGACGTAGGCTTTCACTTCGTCGGCCAGGACATCGAGGTTGTCGACAAGGAAGTCATAGGCTTTGGCACGTGATGATGCCATCTCGACCTTGAATCCGCGTGTGGGCTTGCCTCCGAGGCCTTTGCTCTTTATGTAGTACATCCCTTTTGCCTCGTCGTAGGATATCAGGCCGAACAGCAGAGCCTGAAGCCATGTCTCCATGTGTTCGCCGGGGTTGGAGGCTGCCTTCGGGTTGAGGTCGTGACGCTCCTTGCGCATGCGGCGGCTCAGGTTGGCATCCCAGTGGCTTGTAAATTCCTTGTCGGCTTCAAAGCGCTTGTACTCTTCGCGATACCCTTCCAGAGAGTTGAGGCAGAAGGCCGGGATTACGCCAAACTGGCGGTAGATGATGATCTTGTCGGCTACTCCGGTCGATGCATACTGCGTGTTGGAGTTGGACGGTACAAGGTTTTTGAAGTAATTGTCTTTGGCGAGGATGGTCTTGTCCTTGTCGGCGACGCCGATATAGTAATTGTCGACGGGAGCGCTCTTGACCTCGGCGTCGTAGCCCTGATAGTTGTAGGGGAGCAGCGGGAGCGACTTGCGTATGGCGCGCTCGCATACTCGGCGAAGTGTCTGAGGGTCAAGCTCGTTGAGGACACGTTCTACAGTCACCTTGCGATATGATTTCGTGCGCTCGAGATTGTTGACATAGTTCCAGAAGAGCAGGTTGACTTCCTGCGATGTGGAGGTAGCCAGAGAGGGGACGCCGCCCATCGGGAGGATATACTTGATGAAGTCATTGAATACGACATCGCCCGTGTGGCAGGTGACTTTGTCGACGGCATTGAGTGCGAGGTCTTCCTGAAAGAATGAGACGTTGCCCATCGACTGCCGGATGGTCTCGATGGCATCGGAGCTTGATGTCATCATCTGCTTGACATTGGTGATGATGTCGTCGACCATCTTGTATTTGGGTCGCAGGATCGATGAGAGCCAGCTGTAGAAGAGGCGTGCCATGCGGCGGCGCTTGATCTCTCGCATGAGTCGGACTTTGTTCATCACGTTGTCGCAGACGTCATTGGCGAGCTGATTGCGCTTCTTGCCGCTGAAGAGTCCGGATGCGCTCTCGAGTTCGCTCAGCAGGGAGTCGCCGGCGGCTGTGACCTGTATGAGCCGGTCTTCGAGCTCCTTGATTTCCTGGTCCATCTCGTTGTCGCAAAGCTCAATCTGGGTCTTGATCACATTGAGGATGTTTTCGGCAAGGAAGAGGCCGCACTCGCGGTTGAGGTTTTCGTTGATGAGGGCGTTGAACGACTCGGATATGCGGGTCTTCATCTCTTCGAGCTTTTCGTCAAGCTCTTTCTGCGGGTCGATGGCGCGGCTGTTGAGATACTGCTCACACTCGGGACGCGGATTGGCCTTGTTGGAGATATCGGAGAATACAAACTTGGGGTTGGGCGACATGAAGTAGTCGATCACATCATCCTTGCCAAGGTTTTCGCGGATCTTGTTGACGTCAAACCATTCGTTGGCGATCTTCGAGGGGTCGTCGCAGCCGCCGTTGAGCATCATCGATGCCAGCTGGATGCGGGCCTTGTTGGCATATATGCGGGCCAGAGCGTCGCTGTTGAAGCATATCTCGCTGACACCGAATCCGGCGATCCAAGCTTTCTTGTTAAGGATATCCATTGAGCCGTCGCCGATCACTTTGGCTACATTGTCAGATACGGAGGCAGCGGCGATGCTGAGTTCGCCGGTGGTGGTGACAAGGGCGAGGGAGATCATCTCGCAGAGCTGGTCGACGTTGTTGAACATCGTACCCTCCTGATTCTTATTGTCGATGAGATAGAGGGCTGTAAAGGGCGGAGTGTTGACCTTTTCAACCTCTCTGAGCCACTTGATCTCGACGGGAGTGGAGGCCACATTGAGCTCCATGAGATAGTCGAGGTCGGTGATGGCGCCCATCGCATTGGGTCTTACTCTCACCATAGAGGCTCCGGTCATCATGGCGCGGAACACATCGGCCATGACGGCATAGCCTGACAGCTTGGCTCCGGGGAGGAGTCGCTGAAGGAGGTAGGCCATATTGATGAATGTGCCGCAGCCGGTGCCGCCGCCCAGCGAGAATACGAGATGCACTTCGAGCTCTCCATTGCCCAGCAGGGCGTATTTTTCGTTGTTGATATTCTCGGCCGAGGCTATCTGCTGGCGCTTGGTGTTGACGCGATTGGCTATGTCCTCCTCATGGATCGTGATGGCAAAGCGGCCATTGGAGCGTACGGCTCCGGCGCCGATGGTGAGGGTGGTCAGCGAGCCGGCATTGATCTTCGGGAGCCAGTCATAGTTTTTGGGATTGACGGAATAGATCTTATTGGGGTGCTCGACGCATATCGGCAGCTGCTCGGCCTGCGACAGTGAGATGGTAGTGCCGTCGATGGCCTGCAGGGTCGTATTGTAGACATCGCCATCGGTGTCGATACCGAGAAATCCTATCATCGGGGGAATTTCGCCGTAGGTGTCGTAGAACATCTTTTTTGTATAGAGAAGGGCTTTCATACCTGTTCCTCCAAGCCCTACAAAGAGAGTGCGACGAAGTTTAGTTGCCATAACGTTAGAGTATTATATGATTGAAATTTTTTTATTGCAGTGTGATGTCAGTCTTTGTCTTTCCGTCGGGCGAAAGGAGCTGATACTGATTGAACTTCTCCATCAGTGAGCCGGGGATGATAGCCCATCCGCCCGCTGTGCGGAATCGGAGCTTCTTGCCCTGAGGCACGAATGTGAGGGTGTCGGTCCAGCGCGGGTCGACCACGATTACCATCTTACCCTTGAATATGCGGCTGATCCATCCCTGGCCGTTGCGGCGCGAAGATGTCAGACGGACCATATAGGCGCCTTTGATGCGCGCTGTGGCGTAGTAGCCGTCAGATCCGGCCATTACCATTGTGTTGACCTTGATGGGAGGAAATACCATACGCCTCAGAAGCACGAACCAGAGCAGCAGGCCGGCTAAAAGGACGATGCTGATCCAGCAGAGGATCACTTTGAGGGGATTGGCCTTTACGGTGTATTCGGCTTCAAGCTCTACGAGGTTGTCGGCGGCTTTAGAGAGGTGCTTGCCATTGAATGAGTCGAGCATATACTGTCCGACGGGGGTCAGCTCCCACTCATATTCGCCCTCTTCGGCGTCCGGATCAAAGACAATGCGGAGCATCCCGTCGCCTGTGTCGAATGCCGAGATGGTAAACTCGAGATCCGTGTCGAGCAGGCGGGAGTTGTAGTAAGCCTTTAATTTTGAGGTCGGCTTCTTGTCTTTGGGGGTCATGCGCAGGCGTATCATGCTGCCATCGGAGAGCGCGGCCTCGTTGAATTGTGGCTTGAGATCGACTGTGAGTGTGTCGGGCGTCTTTGCGCCTTTCCATAGGAAGCTGTCATACCATGAGGCTCTCTCGGGGCGGAAGTCGACGGAGTCATCCCCGTCCAGGATCGAGATGTCATGCCACGGCGCATTGGCCATGTAGACTTTGACGTGCGGATTGGAGACAAAGTAGTTTTTTTCGGCACTGGTGATGTCGAGATCGAAGACATAGTAGCCGTCATAGTTCTCGTAGGGCTTGAGCTGCTCGGCGAGCTCTTCAAGCGACAAGTCCTGACGCAGACCGAATTTAATGTTGACTGCTCCATCCTTACCGGTGATGATATCCGGCTGGACGGCAAAGAATCTGTCGTCACATTCGGCTCTTAGTCGGCGTCCCTGGCCGGCGCTGTACTGCAGCTGGTGGAGAGCGTCAAGCTCATGGGTGCTGACTACGAGTGTCGGCTCGATGTCGGTAAAATCGGGTATATTGCCGTCAGGAAGGGGCTTGATGGCATGGATATGGTCGCAATACTCTGCGACTTCCAGGATGCTGTCGCCGACGGCAGCCTCATTGAGCATTATGTAGAAGAGCTGTGTGTGAGGGTATTTGCCACACCACTTGTCGAGATAGGTGGCGACCCCCTCGTGGTGGACGTATGTGTCCTGCCCGTCGGTGTACAGGTATATTCGGTTATCCTTCTGCGGGTCGATGAGCTTGGTGCTTCGTTCGAGCGCATCGATTATACTTGTGTTTGACAGGCTTTTGATTGCATTATCGAGCGATGCGAAGATGGCGGGTCGGATGCTATCATAGTCGGAGCTGACGAAGCTGATCACGTCGTAGACATGATTCTGATCCTGAAACGGGATAATGGCGATGGAGGCGGGGGTATCTTCCGCGCGAAATCTCAGCGTCCGATCGAGCGACTGCTTGGCGCGGTTCCAAAGGTCGTTGTTTTCCTTGCTCTGCATGGACTGAGTGCAGTCCATCAGGTAGATATTGTTTTTCTCGCGTTTGGCCGCAGCACAAAGTGTGCTTATGAGTAGCAGACAGAGCGATATGTAGCGCAAGACTTTCTCCATGGTAATATTGTGTATTACTTTGTAATCTGTGATATGACCACAAATATAATAAAGAATATTAACAAAAGTCTTTTTCCGCTGTCAAATTCCGCTAAAATATAAGCTCAAAATGATAGAATGTAAATAAGTTTTGTTTCTGTGATTGATGGATCAGCGGCGCAGCGACAGGCGCAGGGCGTGATTGCGCTGGTAGGCGGTCACCCATGTGGCGGTGATGAAGTAGACGCCGGCCAGCAGCCACATCATGTGGTAGGCGTGGGCATTCTGGGCGAGGGTGGCTCCGTTGGAGTTGATGCGGATGAAGCCTTCCATGCCCCATACGCCGGGGACGAGGTCGCCCACGGAGATCCAGAAGGGGTTCATGGCGTAGCGTGGCCATGTCAGTCCGGAGAGGAAGAGGAAGATGACGGAGGTGAAGACGACTACCATCAGCGACATCTCGCGTTCCTTGACGAGCAACTGCACGGTCATGCCGAAGAAGGCTGAGGCTATCAGAAGCGGGAAGATGAATGGCAGATAGTCGAGCGGCGAGCCGATGTGAGGTAGCGAGAAGAATACTGGGATGAAGTGGAGGACGTAGAGGGTAAGTGGCAGGTAGAGAAGTACATACCAGAGCATGCGGCCTATGACGGTGGCTGTTGCAGAGGCGTGTATCTCGAGGGGGTCATATCCGCCGTTGGCGAGGCGTCGCTCATTGCGTGTACCGCCGATCATGGTGATACCTAAGAGCATGCTCTGCTGGAGGATAAGGACGATGATGCCGGGTATGACGAATGATGCGAAGCCCTGCTCGGTGTCGCCCATGATGTAGGAGGCATTGTCGATCGGGGAGCTTGAGCCTGACATGCCGCTCAGCCCGAGTGACGAGAGGGTCTGACTGCGAACATCGGCGCCGGCCTGGAGCTGCAGGCCTGTCATGCCCAGAAGCATGGAGCGGTAGCGCAGAAGCAGTGTCATGTCGGAGTAGAACGACACATGAGCTTGCTCTCCGCGGCCTAATTTCCGGGAGTAGTCGGAGGGGATGTAGAGGATGGCGTAGCAGTCTTTGCGGTCCTTCCAGCGGCGTGCTTCTGCCATATCTGATGCGTAGCCTATGATGTGCATTGACTCTGTGGCGTCGGCCATGCGGACAAATTCGCGGCTTTCCTGTGTGCGGCTGTCGTCGACTACGGCTACGTTGATCTCGCGTGCTACTTCAGGATTGTAGATGAGGGTGTAGACGATGGGGTAGGCGAGTGGCAGGCCCAGGAAGAAGAGGAGGGCTCCGGCGTCGGTTAGCGACAGGCGTGCTTCGCGTGCTGTGACGCGTGCAACGTCTGAAAACCACTGTTTTATGTTATTCCATAGAGTCATGGCGGAGTGCTTGTTAGGGTACGTAGACGGGGTGGAGTGCGCGGCGGTGCAGGCGGCCGGCGAGCAGGGTGGCTACGATGGGGAATATGAGAAGTGAGATATAGTAATAGCGTGAGTAGAAGAGGGCTATGCCGTTGAGAGCCTGGTCGCTATAGATCAGGAAGTACCAGCGCACGGGGAGGATATAGCTGAATATGCCTATATAGCCATACATCTTGTCGACAGGAAATGAGAATCCGGCTATCGAGAAGGCGAGGATGCCGAAGAGGGAGCAGATGCTGAGCGACAGTCGCAGGTTGGCCAGTATGGAGCAGACTATGACGGCGAACGACTGGCAGGCTATGACGAACAGGGGCATTGCAAGGAGCATGTTGCCTAAGTGTGCGCAAGGGAAGTGGCAGTAGCTGAATAGCAGTGCGTCAAATCCCCATCCGATGATGGTGAAAATGACTGTGGCCGGCAGGAGCTTGCCTACGAGGGCCACGGCTATGGAGCCGTTGGCGTCGCTGAGCCATCGGGGCGATGTGCGGCGCTTGAATTCCTCGCATATCGAGAAGCAGGTGACCAGGAAGATCATCAGCTCCAGTGCTCCGGGGATGAAGGAGTTGGAGAGATAGATCGAATAGTTGGTCCACGGGTTGCCCAGCGGGTGTGTATCGATGATGATGGGCTGCAGGAGGGTTTCGGCTACGGAGCCGGGGAGGCCTGCTGAGGTGAGTGCTGTCTCGACGACTGCTCCCGAGCTGAGTACAGCCATGGTCTTGAAGCCTTTGAAGGCGAGCGTGCCGGGCACGAAGTAGGTCATGTTGGAGTAGTAGGCGAGGGTCGGAGTTCGTCCGCCGAGGGCATCAGCCTCAAAGCCTTCGGGGATGAGGAAGAAGCCGAATATCTCGCCTGACTGCACCTTGGCCACGGCGTCATGATAGGATGATTCGCGCGACGTCAGGTCGATGAGCTCTGTTGAGCTGAGCGAGCGAGTCAGGTTGCGCGACATGGCTGTGTTGTCAAGGTCGACGATGGCCGTGGGCACCTTTGTGGGGAGACCTACGCTCATCAGGTTTATGAAGAAGAATGCGCAAACTAAGGGCACGAGTACCATGGCCCAGAGATAGACTCTTCGGGAGCCGTAGCGATAGAGTTCGCGTCGTATGGTGGAGCCGAGACCTTTTGCGATATTCATAGGGTGGATTTAAATCTGGGTGGGTGTAAGGTGTATGTGTCAGTGGAGCTGACGGTTGGATTAACGGTAGATTACGGTCATACCGGGACGGAGGTCGGGCACGCTCTGGAGCGGGCGGGCTTTGATCTTGAATGTGCGGCTATCCCAGTCGCCGGTCGACTTGGTGGCGCGCCATGTGGCGTAGGAGCCCATGTCCTGCACATAGTAGACTTCGACTTCGATTTCTTTCTTGTCGAGGGCCGGAATCATGACCTTGATCTTCTTGCCCATGGTGAGGTCATTGAGGAGCTCTTCGCGGACATTGAAAGTGACCCACTTGTCGTCGGTGCGCAGGAGGTTCATGATCGGAGCGCCGAGAGCTACGAGCTCACCTTCGTGGGGGTAGATGACGTCGATCTGTCCGTCGCAGGGGGCTGTCAGATACTGGTCTTCGAGCAGGGCGTTGACCTCGGCCACGCCACCTTCGGCTACATTGACCATCGCGCGGGCGCTCTCTTTATCCTCCGACTGTGCGCCCTGCTTGGCGAGGCTATACTGGCTCTCGGCAGCTTTGGAGGCGGCTACAGCGGCGTCGTAGGCTGCTTTGGCTTCGTCGCGCTTCTGCTCTGAGATCACCCCTTTGGAATAGAGTGACTCCATGCGGTCATAGGTTTTTTTGGTGATATCGACGGCTGCCTTGGCCTGCTGCCACATCTGATAGGCGGCGGTGACTATCTGTGAGCGTGTGCCGGAGTCGACTTTGCGGTTCATGGCCTCGGCTACGGTCACCATACCTTCAGCCTGAGCCATCTTGGCTTCGGCGAGATTGGAGTGAATGTGGACGAGGGTATCCCCCTTGCGGACATTGTCGCCTTCGTGGACATAGAAGTCGGTCACGCGGCCTGGAAGCATTCCCGAGATGCGCACGCTGGTGGCTTCTGCCTGACCTTCGATGATCTCCGGGGGCTCTTTGATGAAGAGGAAGCCCACGATCGCGAGAGCTGCTACAAGGATGATGATGACGGCGAGGGCGCCTATCAGGCGTCGGCTTTCTTTTTTGACTTCAGCTGCCGTGGGGGCTGGATAATTGTTGTCGGCCATAATATTTATGTTTTTTCTTGTTAGCGGTAGGGTGGTTGTATATTAGTATATTGAGCGTCCGAGGACTTTGGTCAGGTAGGTGTCGCAGAGCTGCACGTCGATCATGGCGTCGATCTTTTCGGAGTTGGCCTTGAGCCATGCTGTCTGAGCCTCAAGAACATTGTCGGTGGTCAGCACTCCCTCCTGAAATCCTATCTGGGCGTTGGAGAGGTTTTCCTGGGCTTTTGTTTCGTTGGTCATGGTCATCAGGTAAGTCTTCATGGCTTCCTGAGCCTTGAATGCGGCCTGTGATACCTGCAGGGCGATCTTCTCTTTGGCGTCGTCGAGTGTCAGCTGGGCGATATGCTGTTCGGCGCGGGCCTGACGGAGCTTGTTGTAGTTGCCTCCCCAGTGCCATACGGGGATCTTGAGCATCACTCCGACTGAGAATGCGCCGCTGAAGCGGGTCTTGAATCCGTCAAACATATTCGGGTTGGAGAATGAGTATGTGCCGACCAGAGCTAAGTTGGGGAGCATGGCCGAGAGGGCTACATTCTTCTGTTCGTCAGTGACTTTGGTGAGCATCTCAAGGGCGTGGACGTCGTGGCGTGCTCGATAGACTTCCTGCATGTTGTATTCGGTGGCAATCTCCTCCTTGGGGGTTGCGTTGTCGGCAGCTTCGTCGATAACGCGGATGTCGGTGTCGACCGGCAGGCCGCAGAGCTGGGCGAGAAGCATGCGCGAGAGCACAAGGCCGTTGTCGACCTTTGTCAGGTCGATCTGGGCTTCGTTGAGCTTGACGTCGACGGTCAGCTTGTCGCTTTTTGTAGCCACACCTTCATCCACCATGAGCCCTACGTTTCTGTCGAGCGAGTCGAGAAGAGCGACATAGCTTGTGGCGAGTTTCTGCTTGGCTGAGAGCGAAACCACTTGCCAGTAGGCTGCCTCGACTGCATAGACTACATCCTGTCGGGCCGATGCGTGGAGGTCCTTTGTCAGCTCCTCGGCATAGCGGGCCATGCGGTTGAGGGCTACGATCTTGCCACCCATGTAGATAGGCTGTGTCAGAGTCACGGCGCCGAAGAAGACATTGTGGATGTCAAATGTCATCGCGTCTTTCGGTATCAGGGCTACCGTCGAGGGGATGTACTGACCGTCCGGACCCTTGATGGGCATGTGGGTAGCCGGGTCGGTGACGAGGTTGAAGTCATACGATCCGGTCTGCATATTGAATGTCTTGGTCGGGAGGAGCTGGTCTTTGTCGAAGATCGAAATGTTCTTCTGATTATACATGTATCCACCGGCGAAGTCGATTGCGGGCAGATAGGCTGCGAAAGCCTCCTTGCGCTGATAGCCGGCGGCTTTTACTTTTTCGGCCTGGATGAGAAGTTCTTTGTTATTCTCGATTGCGAGTGCGCGACAGGAGTCGAGCGAAAGTGGCTCGGAGGCGCCGGCTGCAAGAGCAGAGACTGCCGTCATCGCAGCCAGGATACATGATTTTAGACTTGAACTCATGGCTATGAAGTTGAAACGTGTTGGATTTACAAATTTAGCACTTTTTTTCTTTTATTATAAATAAACACATATCAATGTGAAAAGGTTGGAATGGGACGGGAGTCTTTTTTTACTTTTTTTGTCGTTTTGATTAATATTTCTACCTTTGTCTACGTATCAACTCCAAGTGTAGATGAAAAATGTTTTAAAGCTAAGCGACATTGAGTCGCTCAGCAATGTCTCTGAGGTGTTCAGCCACTCTCAACAGGATTATATCTTTTCCCACTATTTTTTTACTGATTCGCTCAGGAGGAAGGTCAATGAGGTAGTCAGTGTCAACGGTCTTTCTATCATTATGGTCATAAAGGGGCGGCTCCTGCTGTCGGTCAATACTGACAAGATTACTGTCGATCCCAATTCGCTCTTTATCCTCCGTCCTAATGACGTGCTGACGGTAGCCGACAATGACGCTGAGCCTGTCGAGATTTATACGCTTTTCCTCTCAACGCGATTCCTCAAGGGAATCAACTTTGACGTCAGCATCTTGCAGCCCTCGAGGTTCATCGGATCATCGCGCGTGCTTCACTTCAACCGCTCGCAGAAGAAGTTGCTGCTCAACTACCTCATGTTGCTGCACAACTGCGCTATCTCCAATACCGGCGGTCCCAACCAGCTTGGCGTCATATCGCGCAGCATCGGCCGCAACCTGGTCGTATCGTTCCTCTACCAGATCGCCTACATCCGCGAGATGGAGATGACCGAGGACAGTTCGAGGCCCAGCCTCCCGACCCAGCGCACCCGCAAGCTCAACTATGTCCACGACTTCCTGAAGATCCTGGAGCAGTATTACCGGCAGGAGCGTAACGTGGCTTTCTATGCCGACAAGCTCTGCATCTCTTCAAAGTATCTCTCGATGCTCGTGCGCGAAGCCACCGGCGAGTCGGCGGCCACCATCATTGATCGCTACGTCATCACTGAGGCCAAGAATATGCTCCGCTACTCGACAGACACGATACAGCAGATAGCCTACAAACTCAATTTCCCCAACCAAAGTGCGTTCGGAAAATACTTCAAGCACATGACGGGACAGTCGCCGACTACATTCCGCGTCAGCTGAACTTTTTTAGGGTTCCGGTTGTATTGTAGGTATTAACCCTTAGTAGCATATTATGAAGAAATTTCTTTTGGCTGCTGTTGTAGCTATCATATCTATTACCGCCTTTGCACAGGGCAACTCCGTCAAGGAGCTTAACGACAAAAATTTTCAGGAACTGCTTGGCGACCCCAATGGTCCTGTTGTGATTGACTTCTCGGCATCTTGGTGTGGCCCCTGCAAGACTTTTGCTCCCGTTTTCCATCAGGTTGCTGATGAGATGAGCGGCAAGGCTGAGTTTTTCAAGGTCGATGTCGACGAGTCACCCCAGCTTGCATCCGCGATGAGGATTCAGGCTGTGCCGACTATCATCCTGATCAATCCGGGCACCGAGAAGATCGACATCATTCAGGGAGTCGTCGGCAAGGATGAATTTGTCAAGCGAGTGAAAGCAATTTTGTAAGAACAACAAAATTCAATATCTTTGAGAGTCTGTTTTTCCTGAATTAGGGGAGGATAGACTCTCAATTTTTTAATCTCAGGGCGTTAAAATTGGCTCAACGGGCTTTGTGCCAGTTTCTTATAGTCTGATTTTATGTTTTAAATTTTTGACCAATTAGATTATTCACGTTTTCCGATGGTATTAAATTACATTTGGGTCGGCTTTTTTGTCGTCGCATTCCTCTTTGCAGTGGTAAGAACGATGGGTGGCGACCTATCCGTCTGGAGCTCGATCATGGAGTCGTCGTTTTCGTCGGCTGCCAACGCCTTTGAGATTTCGCTTTACCTCACAGGCGTCCTCTCACTTTGGCTCGGATTGATGAAGATAGGGGAGAGGGGAGGAGTGATACAGGCTCTCGGCCGGCTGGTCAGTCCGCTCTTCGTCCGTCTCTTTCCCGGCGTACCCAAGGGACACCCTGCCATGGGATCGATGTTTATGAATATGAGCGCCAACATGCTTGGCCTGGACAATGCTGCCACTCCTCTCGGCCTGAAGGCGATGAATGAGCTTCAGGAACTCAATAAGGAGAAGGACCGCGCCACAGATGCCATGATTATGTTCCTAATACTCAATGCGTCAGGTCTCTGCCTGATACCGATCAGTATCATGATGTATCGCGCGCAAGCCGGAGCCGCCAATCCTACTGATGTCTTTCTCCCAATTCTCGTGGCTACGTTTATTGCCACCTTTGTCGGCATCGTCTCGCTATGTATCAGGCAGAAAATCAGGCTTTCAGATCCCGTCCTCATAGGATGGCTTACAGGTATGGCAGCCTTTGTCGGCGGGATTGTCTGGTTCTTCTCCTCGCTCTCCCAGGAGGCAGTGCAGATATGGAGTGGGTTCATAGCCAACTTCTTACTCTTCGGTATCATCATCGTATTCTTAGTTGCAGGCCTGCGCAAACGGATCAACCTTTACGATACATTCATAGAGGGGGCCAAGGAGGGATTCACGACCGCTGTCAAGATTATACCCTACCTTGTGGCAATTCTTGTCGCAATAGGTATGTTTCGTGCCTCTGGAGCAATGGATTATATCACGATGGGCATTGTAGCGCTTTTCTCCGCTCTCGGCATAGATACCGACTGGGCCGAGGCGCTCCCTACCGCGCTTATGAAGCCCATGAGCGGCAGCGGTTCACGTGGCATGATGATCGATCTGATGAATATCTATGGCCCGGATTCGTTCGTAGCCCGCGTGTCAGCTTCGATACAGGGAAGTACGGATACAATGTTCTATGTCTTAGCTGTTTATTTCGGTAGTGTTGGCGTTACCCGTACACGCTATGCCGTCAGCTATGCCCTGCTGGCCGACATCGTGGGCTCCATTTCGGGAGTCGTTGCGGCCTATATATTTTTCAGATGATTGTGTTGATTATAAAAAATTAGTAACTTTGCTTTGTGAAGAATGTCATACAATGGCTCTCTGACGGAGTCGAAATGCCGGCTCTCAATCTCCATCAGATGGAATCATGGATTGAGGCTGTAGCCCGCTCTCATGCAAGGACAGTGGGTGAGTTGACATATATCTTTTGCGATGACCCTAAAATATTGGAAGTCAATCGTCAATACCTCAATCACGACTATTTTACCGATATAATCACGTTTGATTACACCCGTGGTTCGCGTCTGCGTGGGGATATGTTTATATCGCTCGATACCGTGGCTACCAATGCCGAGCTCGTCGAAGCAGACTACGACACGGAGTTGCGTCGCGTGATCATACATGGAGTGCTCCACCTTTGTGGGATCAATGACAAAGGGCCTGGCGAGCGGGAAATTATGGAGATGCACGAAAATGTCGCTTTACAACTGCTTAATACACTGTAAATTACGCTTATGCGTTATGATTTCGATGTTATAGTCATTGGTGCCGGTCATGCCGGTTGCGAGGCTGCGAGTGCCGCAGCCCGACTTGGCGCGTCGACACTTCTCATCACCCACGATCTCGACAAAATTGCCCAGATGAGTTGTAATCCTGCCGTTGGCGGTATTGCCAAGGGGCAGATTGTCAGAGAGATAGATGCACTCGGCGGCATGATGGGTATCGTCACTGACCGAGCCACCATTCAATTCAGGATGCTCAATAGCTCCAAGGGCCCCGCAATGTGGAGCCCCCGCGCTCAATGCGACCGCATGAAATTCTCGGCCGAATGGCGTCGGATTCTTGAGAATACTCCTAACCTATCGCTTTGGCAAGACTCTGTCAATGAGCTTATTGTGGAGGATTCTAAGGTAAAAGGTGTAGTCACGGGTCTCGGTCTTCGCTTTATGGCCAAGAGTGTAGTGCTCACCGCCGGAACATTCCTTAACGGCTTGATGCACTTTGGCCGCACGCAGCTCCCCGGCGGTCGAATCTCCGAGGTAGCTTCTTATGGTTTGACTGAACAGCTTAAGGAGCTCGGATTTGTAGCCGACAGAATGAAGACCGGTACACCGGTCAGGGTAGACGGCCGCTCCGTAAAGTGGGAACTGACTGTACGTCAGGATGGTGACTCCAATGAACATCATTTCTCCTATCTCCCTGAAGTCAAAACAACACTGAAGCAGTTGCCCTGCCAGATCGTATATACTAATGAGGAGACACACGAAGTTCTCCGACAGGGACTGCCTGATTCACCGCTCTATAATGGCCAGATTAAGAGCATAGGTCCTCGCTACTGCCCAAGTATTGAGACCAAGATTGTGACTTTTGCCGACAAGACTTCACATCAGCTCTTCCTCGAGCCTGAGGGAACCGATACGCAGGTCTACTACCTTAACGGATTCTCATCATCGCTCCCTATCGGCATACAGATTCGCGCTCTGCAGACCATTCCTGCATTTGCCGATATACAGATTTTCCGCCCTGGCTACGCGATCGAATATGATTTCTTTGATCCCACGCAACTCAAGCATACACTCGAGACCAAACTTATTTCAGGCCTATATTTTGCAGGCCAAATCAATGGTACGACAGGATACGAGGAGGCGGCCGGGCAGGGGCTTGTAGCCGGAGCGAATGCTGCAAAATCGGCGCTTGGACAGGAGCAGTTTACCCTCTCGCGTGACATGGCCTATATCGGCGTGCTGATCGATGACCTTGTAATCAAAGGTGTCGACGAGCCTTATCGCATGTTTACATCGAGGGCTGAATATCGCATATTGCTCCGTCAGGATGATGCCGATATGCGTCTTACACCGCTTGGATATAGCCTCGGATTGGTCGATGAGGAACGCTATAAACTTCTCCAGACAAAGAAGCATTTGCGTGACGAACTGATCGAATTTGCGAGCCACTTCAAGGTGCGCGCTGATAAGATTAATGTGTATCTAAGTGGGGTAGGGAGCTCTCCGCTCAGTGATGGCATCAGACTTCGTGACCTCATACTCCGTCCCGAGTTGACAATCTCCGGACTTGCTACCGCCATTCGACCCTTGGCTGAGTCAATCGAAAGTATCCCTGCCGAGCTTCGTGACGAAGTGGTCGAAGCGGCTCAGATTCTCATAAAGTATAGCGGCTATATTGACCGCGAGCGTCTGATAGCCGACAAAATCAAGCGCCTTGAGTCGGTGGTGATACAAGGTAAATTCGACTATGCTTCGCTAAAGGGACTGTCGACCGAGGCTCGTCAGAAATTGATCAAGATTAATCCTCGCACAATCGCTGAGGCTTCACGTATCCCCGGCGTTTCGCCAAGCGATATAAATGTACTACTACTCCTGAGTGGTAGATAAGTGTTTCACGTGGAACGTAAATAAAATTCAAAATATCAACCTATTAAACCATTTAGTTATGGAATATATCAAATCACGAGTTCGCGATGTGGTCGACTTCCCCAAGAAGGGAATCGTCTTTAAGGACCTTACTACAGTCTTCAAGGATGCGCGTGCTCTCCACATCATCGGATGGGATCTCTCTCAGCTCTATCGCGACAAGGGCATTACCAAGGTGGTAGGCATCGAGTCACGCGGATTTATCGGCGGCTCTATCCTCGCTTTCGAGCTTGGCGCAGGTTTTGTCCCAGTGCGTAAGCCCGGCAAGCTCCCTGCTGATACCCTCAAGGCTTCCTACGACAAGGAATATGGCAAAGACACCATCGAGATACACCGCGATGCTATCACCGAGAATGATATCGTAGTGCTGCACGATGATGTGCTCGCTACCGGTGGCACAATGGCCGCTGCCTACGAGCTCGTAAAACGCATGAATCCTAAAAAGATCTACATCAACTTTATCATCGAGCTCTCTGCCCTCAATGGCCGCGCAGTTCTCCCCGCCGAGGCTGAGGTAACCTCTCTTATTAAATATTAAGTGACCTTACTCCGGTGTCAACTAAGGGTGGGTGCGGGGTCTGATACCTCCTCCCTCATGTCAACCGGAATACAGAGCGGTCTGTAAAAGCGGGGTGGGGTAGATAGCTCACTCCCGACAGCAAAACTCCAACCCTCATCGGACCGACCTCACACGCGGTCGTCCATGATCTGATTCTCTATGGCAAAGCACGATAAAAACAAGTCGCAGCAACTGCGCGACAAAATAGCAATTCTACCTGATACCCCCGGCGTCTATATGTATTTTGATGCCGAGGGTACGGTTATTTATGTAGGTAAGGCGAAAAACCTCAAGCGCCGCGTCTCCTCCTACTTCAATCGCACCCATGATGTGCTCCGAACGAATCTCCTCGTCCGAGCCATCGCTGATATGAAATATATCGTAGTGCCGACTGAGCAGGACGCGCTCAATCTCGAGAATTCGATGATCAAGGAGTATAAGCCCCGTTATAATGTGCTGCTCAAGGACGACAAGTCTTACCCCTGGATTTGTGTCACCAAGGAGATGTATCCGCGCGTGTTTATGACACGCAACCGGATCAAGGACGGTTCAAAATATTTTGGTCCCTACACCGAGGCCGGCGCTGCCCGCGCTGTGCTCGACCTCATCCACAAGCTGTATCCGATCCGCACCTGCCGACTGGGTATCACCCCCGAATTTCTTGCCAAAAAGAAGGGGAAAGTCTGCCTCGAATATCACATAAAGCGGTGCAAGGGGTGCTGTGTCGATGCCATTTCTGCCGAGCAATATCAGGGATATATCGAGCGTGTCAAGCAGATACTCCGCGGCGAGACCGGCGAACTGATGGAATATCTGCGAATCGAGATGGAGCATTTCGCCTCGCTGCTCCGCTTTGAGGAGGCGCAGGAGCTCAAGGAGCAATATCAGCTCGTCGAGCGCTATCGGGCCAAGAGCGTCATCGTCAGCCAGACTATCGACGATGTCGATGTGTTCGGTATCGACGATGACAAGGATGACGTCTACGTCAACTATATGCACCTGCGCCGCGGAGCGATAGTCAGGAGCGTCACCCTCCGCTATAAGCGCCGACTTGACGAGTCGCAGGCCGAGATGCTCGCCTATGCCATGGAGGAGATCCGTACTACCTTGGGTGTCGAATATGACGAGGTGGTGACCGCTGTAGCTCCCGACGTCGATATGCCCGGCGTGACCTTCACCATCCCCCAGCGTGGCGACAAGGCAAAGCTGCTCGAGGTCTCTCAGCGCAATGCCCGCCAGGCAAAGCTCGATGCGCTCAAGCAGATGGAACGCCAGAATCCCGAGGAGCGACTCGAGCGCACCCTCAAGCGGATGCAGCAGGACTTCCATCTCTCGGAGTTGCCCCGACATATCGAGTGCTTCGACAACTCCAACATCCAGGGCACAAATCCCGTCGCCTCGTGCGTCGTGTTCAAAAACGCACGCCCCTCCAAGCGCGACTATCGCCACTTTAATATCAAGACCGTCGAGGGCCCTGACGACTTCGCCTCTATGAAGGAGGTGCTGACCCGCCGCTACACCCGCCTGATGGACGAGGGCGAATCACTCCCGCAGCTCATCGTCGTCGACGGTGGCAAAGGCCAGCTCAGCGCGGCTGTCGAGGCTCTCGAAGCGATCGGCCTGCGTGGCAAGATAGCCATCGTAGGCATCGCCAAGCGACTCGAAGAGATCTATTTCCCGGGTGACTCCGCACCCCTCTATATCGACAAGAATTCCGAGTCGCTGCGAGTCGTCCAGCACCTCCGCGACGAGGCTCACCGCTTCGGTATCACCCACCACCGCGACCGCCGCAGCAAGTCGCAAGTCGTCAGCGAGCTCGACTCCATCAAGGGGGTCGGCGAAGTCACAAAGACAGCTCTGCTCAAGCATTTCAAGAGCGTCAAGCGCATCCGTGAGGCTACTGTCGACGCCATTGCCGAGATCATCGGTCCGGCCAAAGCGCGTATAGTCGCTGATGCCCTGCGCAAGCCGCTGCTCCAGACCTCTGACGACAGCTCTCCGAGCGACCTTGACTGATGTCCTTTATAACTATCTGATAATCAGCTTGTCTGATGGTTCCCGAAAGCTGGATTACGAGATCCATATCCCTGGTTGTCAACCCGTTATTTGCTAAGAAACGTCTCTCTGTCGGCGACTATCCCATTTTTTTTGCAACCTTGCAATGTTTTGACTATTTTTGTTGCATGAACTTTTTGAAGATATTTTCCGATAGTTTTCAGGACAACTGGGACTTCCCCGCTGTGACCGACATCGCTTCTGGGCTTACCCTCGACTACGGGGTGCTTGCCTCGCGTATGGCGCGAATGCATACACTCATGACCGAGCTCGGTGTGCATCCCGGAGCTAAAGTGGCCATCTATGGAGACAACAGCATCGACTGGGCCACGACCTATATGGCCATCGTCACCTCGGGCCGCACTGCCGTAGTGCTCCCCCCATTCTATACGCTTGACGAAGTGATCTCCTTTGCCGGCATGGTCGAGAGCGAATATATCTTCATCGACCCCGCTCTCTGGCAGCCCGGCGCCGACTTCGAGACAGCGCCGACCATCAAGCTTGCCCTCTCGCTCGACGGCACGACCCTCCTCTATGAGGGACTCGGTTCGCCCGAGGGGGTCAAGCACAAAATCGCGCGCCTCGACTTCTCATTCGTCGATCGCTACCCACACGGATTCCAGCCTCAGAACGCCGTCGCTCCCAACCTCCCCGCGGAGTCGATCGTGTCCATCTTCTTCACCGCCGGGACGACCGGCACGCCGAAGGCAGTCATGCTCAGTGCCGACAGCCTTGAAGCCAATATCATCTACGGCATGAAAAATGGCTTCCATCCGCGACGCACCAACACGCTCGTCACCGTCTCGTTCGGCAATATCTGGGGATGCGTCTTCGACCTGATGACCTCCCTCGCATCCGGAGCTCATGTCTTCGTGACCCCCTACAACATCCCCACCCACGAAGTCATCGAAGCGCTCAAAGTAGCGCGTCCACATAAGATTATCATCTCGCCACGCCTCGTCCACTCCTTCATCCACCGTGCGACCCGGCGAGTCGACAAATCCCCCTTAGGCAAGCTCCTGAAGCAGACGACCCTCTTCAACCCCCTCTATCAGCTCCTGCTAAAACACAAATTTCGCGACCTGCTCGGAGGCAAATGCGTCGAA
The DNA here is from genome assembly GCA_014800605.1 of Bacteroidales bacterium. Lineage (GTDB taxonomy): Bacteria > Bacteroidota > Bacteroidia > Bacteroidales > Muribaculaceae > JAAVFS01. The sequence goes on from JAAVFS010000025.1 coordinate 37,024, forward strand.
GTCATCATCTGCAGCGACGCCATGTCGCCCCATCTGGAGTGGACACTCCGTCGCGCCAAGGTCAACTTCACCTCCGTCTATGGTCTGACCGAGTGCGGAGGCATAGTCTCCTACACCCCCGCCGCCACATGGCGCCCCGGCACAGTGGGCCGCATAGCCTCCGCTCTGATGGAAGCGCGCGTCGTGCCCGTTGACATCCCCGGCCTGACCCCCGGCGCCGGCGAGCTCCAGATCCACGGCATGACAGTCATGAAAGGCTACTTCGGCGAGGACGAACTGACACGCCAGGTAGTCAGCGACGACGGCTGGCTATCGACCGGCGACATCGCCGTCATCTCGGCCAAGGGGGTCATCTCCATCCTCGGCCGCATCGACTCCATCATCCCCACCGATCAGGGCCCCGTCTTCCCCGAGAGGCTCGAGCTCATGCTTATCACCCAGAAGGGAATCCGGAGCGCCATCGTCGTAGACCGCGACGGAGTCATGACAGCCATCATCGAGCCCGACTACGACTACTTCAAGCGCCACGATATCTCCCGCGACGATACCACCCACATCGTGGCCCATGCAGTCAACGAGGTCAACCGACTGACCAGCCTGCGTGAGCGCATCGTCGACTTCGAGGTGTCAGAGGAGCCCCTGCTTCTGACAGCCAAGGGCACCGTCCGCCGCTACGAATATTTCTAATCAATCATATCATATTTATACCATACTTACCGATGAAAAAACTTCTCATGGCAGCCGCCACAGCAGCAACTCTGCTCGCTGCCTGCTCCTCAAGCAAGACAGAACTGACCTCCAACGAAATCATCACCTCCGTCCCCGAGCGTGAGGTCGGGCAGACCGATATGGTAGCCTTTGCCGCCGAGCCTATTGATACCGTCAGAATCGGCATCATCGGCCTCGGAATGCGTGGCCCCGGTGCCGTAGAGCGCCTTGCCAACATCGAAGGCACCGAGATACGCGCCCTCTGCGACATCGAGCCTGACCGCGTCAAGGCCGCCAACGAGATGCTCGTCGCAGCCGGCCGCCCCGCTGCCGACGAATATGCCGGCAACGACTCTATCTGGCGTGAGCTCGTAGCCCGCGACGACCTTGACCTCATCTACGTCGTGACCGACTGGGTCGACCATGCGAAGATGGGCGTCGAAGCCATGAATCAGGGTAAGCACGTAGCCATCGAGGTCCCCGCGGCAATGTCGCTCGACGAGATCTGGGAGCTCATCAACACATCCGAAAAGACCCGCCGCCACTGCATGATGCTCGAAAACTGCGTCTACGACTTCTTCGAGATGAACACCCTCAACATGGCTCAGCAGGGCCTCTTCGGCGACATCCTCCACACCGAGGGCAGCTATATCCACAATCTCGACCCCTTCTGGGAGCACTACTATGACAACTGGCGCATGGACTTCAACCGCCATCATCGCGGCGACGTCTATGCCACCCACGGCATGGGTCCTGCCTGCCAGCTCCTCGACATCCACCGCGGCGACCGCATGACCACCCTCGTAGCCATGGACACCAAGCCTGCATCCGGAGCAGCAGCGGCCGAGCGCATCTACGGCGAGCCGGTCGACTATCAGAATGGCGACCACACAATGACCATGATCCGCACCAACAATGGCAAGACCATACATATCCAGCACGATGTAGTCAATCCGCGCCCCTATTCGCGCATGTATCAGCTGACCGGCACCAAGGGCTTCGCCAACAAATATCCCGTCGAAGGATATGCCTTCGAGCCCGAAGCTCTCGATCCCGAGCAGATGCCCGACCATGAGAATCTCTCCGGCCACGACTTCATCTCAGCCGCCCAGACCGAGGCACTCCTCGACCGGTACACCCATCCCATCGTCCGCGAGGTAGGCGATATCGCCCGCAAAGTAGGCGGTCACGGCGGCATGGACTATATCATGGACTATCGACTGATCTACTGCCTGCGCAACGGCCTTCCCCTCGACATGGATGTCTATGACCTCGCCGAGTGGTGCGCCGTCGGCCCCCTCTCAGCTATCTCGATCGAAAATGGCTCCGCTCCCGTGGCCGTCCCCGACTTCACACGTGGCGCATGGGATAAGGTCAAAGGATTCCGCCATGCAATGAAAGAAGAGAAATGACTGACACCACTACCGACAAGAAACGAGTCCTCGTCATAGGCGCAGGCGGCTTCATCGGTGGCTTCATAGCCGCCGAGGGGCTCCGCCGCGGCCTCGACGTCACAGCCGCCATCCGCAAGTCGACCTCACGCCGCTATCTGACCGACCCGCGGCTCCACTTCCTGACCCTCGACTACGACGACCCCCGTACTGTGGCAGAGGCCATGCAAGCCGCCCTCCCCGAGGGTGAGCGCTGGGACTATGTCATCCACAATCTCGGCGCCACCAAGTGCAACAATCCCGACGACTTCGACCGCATTAATTTCGGCTACGTCCGCACGATCGTCGAGGCGCTCAAGGCTGTCGGTAAGATCCCCGAGAAATTTCTCCTGATGAGCAGCCTGAGCGCCATCGGACCCGGCGATGAGAAGAATTACACCCCCCTGACCATCGACACCCCGGCTCGCCCAAACACCCGCTATGGCGTCTCCAAAATCCGTGCCGAGCAGTATCTTATCAACGAGTCCGGAATCCCCTTCGTCATCTTCCGTGCCACAGGCGTCTATGGCCCCCATGAGCAGGACTATCTGATGATGATCAAGAGCATCGACAGCCATCTCGATGTCGGCATGGGCTATCGCAAGCAGATGCTGACATTCATCTATGTCGACGACCTCGTCAACGCCATGTATGATGCCCTCCCCTCCGACGCAACAACCGGCCGCAGCTACATCATCTCCGAGCCCCGGGCCTACACCCAGCGAGAATTTCGCACCATGGTCTCAAAGGCCCTTGGCGATCGCTTTGTCATCCCCCTGAAGCTCCCCATGTGGGTAGTCTACATAGCCTCCGTAGCCGCCGAGACTGTCGGCCGGCTGCGCCACAAGCCCTCGACCCTCAATCGCGACAAATTCAAGATAATGAAGCAGCGCAACTGGGCCTGCGACGTCACCCCCGCCTGTCGCGACTTCGGCTTCAAGGTCGAATACCCGCTCGAGCGCGGTGTCGAGGCTACCGTCAAGGCCTATCTCGAAGAAAAACGTCGATCCAAACATTCCTGAGTCATGTCAGAGCCGTCATCATCCAGCCGCCCCCTATGGGTCACGATAGTCGCCCTGCTGGCCCTCGCCCCCTTGGCGCTCTTCCCTCTGCTGCTGCGCCATGTCGAGCCCGGCATGATGATATTCGTCAAGCTTTACGTCCCATACGCCCTCTTCACGGCCATACTCGCGTGGGTATGCTGGCCTCGCAGGCGCGATATGTTCTGGATTCTGATCATCCTTCTGCTCCTCTCTCACGTAGCCATCTGGCTCCCCACGCTCACGGGAGTCAGTGTCAACCCCTGAACAACATAAACAAATCACGATATGAAAGTCATAAATTTCGCAGACCAAAAGTCAGTCATCAGCCAGTATATGATGGAGCTCCGCAACGTCGACATACAGCGCGACATGCTCCGCTTCCGCCGCAACCTCGAGCGTATCGGCGAGTTAATGGCCTATGAGATAAGCCGCACACTCAATTATCGCAAGGAGACGATCACCACGCCGCTCGCCCCGTGCGAGTGTGACGTCATCGCCGACCAGGTGGTGCTCGCCACCATCTTCCGCGCCGGTGTCCCCTTCCATCTGGGCTTTCTCAACATCTTCGACACAGCTCAGAATGCCTTCGTCTCAGCCTATAGAAAATACAAGGAAAAGGAAAATTTCGATGTCTGCATCGAATATCTTGCCTCACCGCGACTCGACGACAAGGTGCTCATCATCGCCGACCCCATGCTCGCCACCGGAGCATCCATGGAGCTCAGCTACCGCGCTCTGCTGACCAAGGGTACCCCACGCGAGATCCACGTTGCCTCCGTGATAGCCTCATCAAAGGCCATTGACTATATCAAGGCTACCTTCCCCGATGCCGAGACGACCGTCTGGGTAGGCGCCATCGACCCGGATATCAACTCCCACAGCTACATCGTCCCCGGTCTGGGCGATGCCGGCGACCTTGCCTACGGAGTCAAAGAGTAAGCCGATGATAGCAGTCACCCACGACATACCCTACAAACTCTTCAACACGATGGGAATAGCCGGACGAGCCGCCGCCGTGGCCGTCTGGGATGCTCCCGATGACCTCCCTACGCTCTTTTCCGACCTGGCCGGGAGTCTGCCGGCCCCCGTCAAACCTATCGGCCAGGGGAGCAACATCCTCTTCCCTGACGGCCGATTCGAGGGGACAATCCTGCTCAGCGGCTTTACGGTGGTTGAGCCGATAGAATCTCCTGAAGCGGGCGTCACATTCCGTATAGGTGCCGGAAAGCGCCTTGACGATTTCATAGCCGAGACCGCTGCCGAGGGCCTTTGGGGGCTCGAAAACCTCTCCCACATCCCCGGTACAGCCGGAGCAGCAGCCGTGCAGAATGTCGGCGCCTATGGCGTGGAGTTTGCCGACTGCCTGGTGGCCGTGACCTGCTATGATGTCGCCGACCGACGCTTTGTCACCCTGCCGGCCGGCGAGCTCGGCTACGGGTATCGCGACTCAGCCTTCAAGCACCCGCCGATGCGTGGGCGAATGATAATCTGCAGCGTCGACGTGCGCCTCAGTCGCGTGCCGGCCCCGCATCTCGATTATGGCAACCTCCGCAGCTGTCTCAAGGGCGCGGTGCCGACCCCGCTGGCCGTCCGCGAAGCCATCGTCGCGACCCGCCGCTCCAAGCTCCCCGAGATCACCGAGGCCGGCAGCGCAGGCAGTTTCTTTAAGAATCCCGTAGTCAGTGTCGACCGCCTCTCTGCAATACGTGAAAAGGCTGAATCAGCCGGAATCGATACATCCTCAATGCCTGTCTATCAGCTCGCTGACTCCCCCGGCCACGCGAAGCTCTCAGCCGCCTGGCTCATCGACCGCTCCGGTCTCAAGGGAGCCCGAGTAAGGTCAGCCGTCACCTGGCAAACGCAGCCGCTCGTCATCGTCAACGCTGACGGGCATGCCACCTCTGCCGATGTCAAAGCCCTGGCCGAGCATATCATTGCGGAGGTCGACAGCCGCTTCGGCGTCAGACTCACACCGGAAGTAGAATATTTGTAAATCCTTAACTCCAAGCCAGATATGAGTACATTTACCATCGAAGGCGGTTGCCGCCTAAGCGGTGAAATCACCCCCCAGGGAGCCAAAAACGAGGCTCTCCAGATCATCAGCGCCACTCTCCTCACATCAGAGCCTGTCACCATCAACAATATCCCCGACATCCTCGATATACGCAATCTCATCGCCCTCCTCACTGACATGGGTGTCAAGGTCGAGCGTCACAGCCCCAACAGCTATACATTCCAGGCCTCCGAGATCAATAGTGACTTCCTTGACAGCAGGGAGTTCGTCAAGCGTTGCGCCTCCCTGCGCGGCTCTGTACTCGTAGTCGGTCCGCTCCTGGCGCGCTTCGGCAAGGCCTACTTCCCGCGTCCCGGCGGCGACAAGATCGGACGCCGCAAGGTCGATACCCACATCACGGGCCTCATCAACCTCGGCGCCACTCTCGAGGCTGCTCCCGACCGTCGCGCCTACCTCCTCCAGACCCCTGAAGGTGAGCGCCTGACAGGCACTTATATGCTCCTCGACGAAGCCTCTGTGACCGGTACGGCCAACATCGTCATGGCAGCAACCCTCGCCCGCGGAGTGACCACCATCTACAATGCCGCATGCGAGCCCTATCTCCAGCAGCTCTGCCGGCTGCTCGTAGCCATGGGGGCGCGCATCGACGGCATCGGGTCCAATCTTCTGACTATCACCGGTACAGAATCTCTCGGCGGCGCCACCCATCGCGTGCTCCCCGACATGATCGAGGTCGGCAGCTTCATCGGCATGGCCGCGATGACCCGCAGCTCTATCACCATCAAGGACGTATCGCGCCGCAACCTCGGTATCATCCCCGAGTGTTTCCGCCGCCTCGGCATCACGATCGAGGAGCGTGGCGACGACCTCTATATCCCCGCCAAGGAGTGCTACGAAGTCGAGACCCACATGGACGGCTCCGTGCTGACCATCGCCGATGCACCCTGGCCCGGACTGACCCCCGACCTGCTCTCCGTAATGCTCGTGGTAGCCACGCAGTGCTATGGCGAAGTGCTCATCCATCAGAAAATGTTTGAGAGCCGACTCTTCTTCGTCGACCATCTCATAGATATGGGTGCCAAGATCATCCTCTGCGACCCCCACCGTGCCGTCGTCATCGGACTCGACCATCATCCCGAGTTGAGAGCCAACCATATGCACTCCCCCGACATCCGCGCCGGTATCGCCATGCTGATCGCCGCCATGTCGGCCAGAGGCACCAGTACAATCGACAATATCGAGCAGATCGACCGCGGCTACGAGAATATCGACACACGCCTCAACGCCCTGGGCGCACGCATCACCCGCATCCCCTGAATATAAGACCCCGTTACCCAGTGTTTTAACAAAAATTGGGGAACGGGGTCTTAATCGTGAATAAAAAAACATCGGGTGGACCTGACCGAATTCGGTTGAGGCCCACCCGACTGCTTTATGGAGGTGGATTAGCGTACGTAGTAGAGGCTGCCGGCGGCGAGGTAGATGCCGGGTGCGAGGGTGACGCGGTTTGTGCCCTCAGCCAGGTCGGCTGCGGCAGCCGTTCGGCCGTCAGTGGTGTAGACTATGAGGGAGCCTGCACTCTCGGCTTCGACTATCAGCGCCCCGTCCGTAGCTTTGATTACAAGCCCTTCGGGAGCAGCCTTCACGCACTCTACGCCGGCTGCTGCGATGCTGAGTTCCGACGATACGGCGGGAGCCACAGCCGGCGTGCCGCTATAGCGCGCGGTGAAGATGTGCCCTGTGATGGTGTCAAGGCCTGAGTGGCGATAGGCAGCCTTATTGTCATCGCCGACCGGAAGGGTAGCGATCACATTGCCGTCCTGAAGTAGCTGGATATAGGCCCCTTCAGCAGGTGCATCGGCCGATACGGTGGCTGTCAGAGTGAACGGAGCTGCATAGTCGCCCGACTCCGATTCGGAAGTCAGGGATATCGTAGCGCCTTCCTTACGTCCGAGAGGCGTGACGCGGTAGAGAGCGCTGGCGTGCTCGCGCAGGAAGGGCTTATACTCCGAGTCAGAGTATGTTCCGGCGTTTTCGCCTGTCCACATATCCTTGACTGTGGCCTTCTGACCCGCTGCGAGGCCGGCGAGAGCGAGGTCGAGAGTGACTTCAGCCGAATAGTCGGGGGTCGGATCGACGGTGAATACGCGGAACTCGACAGTCGCGCCTTCCGGTGCATTACGGGTGTCATAGTCGAGGCCTACGCGGGAGCGGAATGTCACGAAGTCGTGTCCGGCCGGCAGGTCGTATGGGATGATAGCCGGAGAGTTGCAGCCGATGCCTGACTGATAGGCAGTTCCACCGATATTGAGGGTGTTGCCGTCGTTGTTGCGGTTGAGGCGGGGCAGCTGGTTATAGCCGTTGATGACGTCAGAAGCCCACTTCATGGTGGTCAGTGACACCTCGGTGCCATCGGCCTTGACGAGCATCGGGTCGACCCAGTCGGCATGGTCGTAGGCGAATCCGTCGCCACCGTTGGTGACTACGAGATAGAGCCTTTCAGCCCCGGCTATCGGAGCTTCGAGGTCTACATAGTCATAATCGCTGTTGCGAGAGATGTAGCCGCTGCAGGCCGCCTGGAGGGTCGGGTCGATGCGCACCTCTTTGTTTCCGGCAGTCCACTGGTCGGTCCACTCATCGCGGTAGGTGGGGTCATAGTCGAAGACGTAGAATTCGACCGACGACTTGCTACCCTGGTCGGAGCCTGTATTGTCAAGGCCACCGATGGCGTCGAACGCTGTCACTCCCTCCGGCAGGTCAAAGACGACTACCGAATTGGCATGTACAGCCAGGCCTTTGTCATATTTGACGCCATCGACCGAGAGCCGGCCACCCTCAAGGTTGGTGTTGACGTGGAGCGATCCCCATCCTACGGTCTGACGCACCGGTGAGAGTGTGGTGAGATCGACCTTTGAGCCGTCCTTCATGGTCAGTGTGGGATTGATCCAGTCGGCATGGTCAGAGTCGAAACCGTCGCCACCGTCAGTGACTATCAGGTAGAGCTGGCGCGTCCCTTCGGGGATGTCGGCATGCACCTCGGTAGCGTGGCCTGTGGTGAGATAGGAGATAGTGCCGGAGCGATAGAGCGCTCCCTCGACAGCCAGAAATTCGCTGCCGCCGGTGTTGAAGAGGGCTACAAAGCGGTCGCCGTTGGCCGGGTCGATAGCTGTCCAGGTGATGTGGTTGTTGAGGTTGCGTGCCTGTTGGTTGGCGGTCGAATAGTGGTGCATGTAGATGACGTCGTCGTTGGTCAGCAGGGCGTTGGTGGCCTCGTCATTCTGCGGCATGTCACCGCCGAACATCAGCGGCGACTTGAAGATGGTCCAGAGGTTCATCATCGTCAGTTGCTCATCGGGGGTGAAGGCTGACCAGCGCTCGGCGCCGCGCTCACCACGGATTGAGATCTTGCCCAAGGGGAGCATATCGGCATCGGGCCATGTGCCGGGGGCGATGTAGGGGGCCCACTTTGCGCAGATGCCAAACTGATAGTTGAGCTGGCTCCAGTTGTCCCAGAAGTCGTCGACAGTACGCCACATATTGGCGTGGTTCACTACATGGTCTACACGGTCGATCGGAGTCTCGCCGGGAGAGATCGAGAGCACCATTGGGCGCCCCGACTGGTCGATGCCTTTACGGATCATCTCGATCTCGGCTGTGTGGTAGGGGCGCGAGAGGTCGTCGACCTTGATGAAGTCGACACCCCACTCGGCGTAGAGGTCAAAGATAGAGTTGTAGTATTCCTGCGCGCCCGGCTTGCGATAGTCCACCTTGTAGTTGTCGCGCAGCCATGTGCAGGCCGAGTCGTTGGAGGCTATCATGTCGAGGGTGATACCGTCGGTTCCTTTGACGGGGAACTTGCGGTTGGCAGCCTCTTTGGGGAGGCCACGCATGATGTGTATGCCGAATTTCAGGCCTTTGGAGTGCACATAGTCGGCAAGCGGCTTGAAGCCTTTGCCGTCGGCAGCCGAGGGGAAGCGGTTGAGGGCCGGAGTGTAGCGACCCCACTCGTCATAAACATATCTGGGGTTGGTCTGATTGTAGCCGCCGGCCTTGTCATTCTCGACAAACCATCGGATGTCGACCACGATATATTCCCATCCGTGCTGAGCCAGGTTGGCCGCCATATAGTCGGCGTTGGCCTTTACTTCCGATTCGACAACGGTAGGACCGAAGCAGTCCCATGAGTTCCAGCCCATAGGCGGGGTGACAGCCCATGAGTGAAATTCAGGCCCGCGTCCGTCCTGAGCCGATCCGACGAGGGCCGTGAGCGACAGCACAGCTGTCAGTAAGAGTTTTTTCATGATAAAGTGTGTGATAATGATTTGATGATAATTGGGTTTCTGTTTTTTTGACGCCTCAGGCGGCGCAGGCGGATTAAGCCTTGTCTGGGAGACTCTCCTTGGGAGCTTCGGCGGCTTTAGCCTGAGCGCGATTGTAGGCGCTGACAAAAGCGACTGTCACGAAGAAGGCTACTGAGATGACTATAAGGCCGAGCCCCATCATCAGTGCCTGCGTGTTCTCATGCTTTATCAGGTTACAGGCCAGCACGACGCCATCGGCAAGCACCAGGACAGGCATGGCATACATCCAAATCGGGAGATTGACGGCCTTCAGGTTGACAGCCATCGAATAGATCAGCGACACGGAGAAGAGCACGAGTATCGCGCCTATGATGAAGAGGAACAGCGAGCGGAACGACTCCGGTGTGATCAGGATCATCGCGCCGAGGATTATTGCTGCTATAGTTGATATCCAGCTGATCATCAGAGCTATACCTGACGGCTTCTTGTCGGCCGACTTGCCTCGGCGGTCGAGGAGGGTCAGCAGATTAAGGACGCCGGGGATCAGGAAGAGCAGCCCTGTGATGAGCAGCAGCGAGCTGATGACACCCGTATTATTGTGGATTAAGCATACGATCAGGCCAATGGCAAAGATGATGATACTTCCGATGACAAATGATTTGGATTTCATAGTTATTTACTTATTAGCAGTTAGATTTTAATGGCAAATATAATCATTATTGACTATCTTTGCACTATATAACAGCCGATTCGATGTTAAAGTTTGAATATCGGGCGACTCGGTCGGCCGTAAAATCAGATAGAATAGTATGAAAATAGGTGTAATAGTAGCAATGGGCAAGGAGCTCCGCCTCCTGCTCCCTCTCCTGACAGCTCCCCGTACGGAGGAGCGCGGGGGATTTACATTCCATATAGGCAGCATGGGCGCCCATGAGGTGATCGCCATGCAGTGCGGCATCGGCAAGGTCAATGCGGCCCTCGGCACACTGACCTTGCTCCGCGAATTTGAGCCCGGTCTCGTCATCAATACCGGCGTGGCCGGCGGCACAGGCGGCGATGCCCGCATCATGGATGTGGTCGTCGGCGAGCAGATCGCCTACCACGACGTCTGGTGCGGACCCGGGACAGAGTGGGGCGAGGCGGCCGGATGCCCGCGCTTCTTCCGCTCGGCTCCGGCCATCACCGCTATGTCGATGTTCGACGGTGACCCCTCGATCCATCGCGGCCTGATAGCCTCGGGCGACATATTCGTCTCACGCCCTGAGGAAGTTGCGGCTTTCCGCGAGCTCTATCCCGGCGTGATGGCCGTTGATATGGAGTCAGCCGCCATAGCCCAGACCTGCCACCTCAACGGCGTCCCCTTCCTGGTGATGCGTGTCATCAGCGACACCCCCGGAGGAGCCGACAATATCGCCCAGTATGAGGACTTCTGGGAACAGGCTCCCGAGCATACATTCAGCCTCCTGCATCAGCTCCTTCAGAACCTTCCGGAATGAAAAAGATAGCCAGCTTCACCGTCAATCATCTCAACCTGCTGCGCGGCCTCTACCTCTCGCGCCGCGACGTCACCCCCTCGGGCGACGTCATCTCGACATTCGATGTCCGCATGTCAGAGCCTAACCGTCAGGCGCCTGTCGACGGCGCAACCCTCCACGCCATGGAGCATCTGGCCGCGACATTCCTGCGCAACCATCCCGTGTGGGCCGACCGCATCGTCTACTGGGGCCCGATGGGATGCCGCACCGGCAACTACCTCCTTGTCAGCGGCGACTACACTCCGCGTGACCTGCTCCCGCTGGTCATCGAGACGATGGAATTCATCGCCGGATTCGAAGGCGAGATACCCGGCGCGTCTCCCCGCGACTGCGGCAACTACTCATATATGAACCTCGACAATGCACGCACCGAGGCTCGACGCTATCTCGACGAGGTGCTCCTGAAAGCCGAGGATTCCAATCTGAACTACCCGGCAGTGTGAAGGACCTCAAGCCAACACGCTCGCTCCACCGCCTGCAACGGCTCATCGACGAGGGGGAACACGAACAGCAGGACTTCAAATATCTGATCTCCGACGCTCGCAAGATAGCCCGCTCCATCTCGGCATTCGCCAATCACTCAGGCGGCCGCCTCCTCATCGGCGTCAAAGACAATGGCACGATAGCCGGAGTCCGCTCCGAGGAGGATATCTACATGATAGAGCAGGCTTCCGACCTCTATTGCAGCCCCCACGTGACGGTCGACTTCGAGGCTATCAAGGCTTCGGGCGGAGCCGTTGTGTTCATCGCCACCGTCGAGCGGGCCCTCTCGCGCCCGGTCTCTGTCAGGGAGGCTGAGGGGAAGCTGACCGCCTACTATCGAGTCAAGGACGAGAATCTCGCCGCGCCCCCTCTCATGGTCGAGGCCTGGCGTCTGGCAGCTGATTCCGATGGGCTCCTGCTGAAGCTCGACGACATCGAGACACAACTCATCGACCTGATACACTCCAACCCCGGCATCGACATGCAGCAGCTCGCAGTCGCTGCCCACGCCTCGGCGCGAAACACCCGCCGCGCCCTCGTCCACCTGCTGGCACTCGACGTCATCAGATACCACCACGACGGCCGCCAATTCACCCTCATCGTCACCGAACCGTAGGCACTCTTTTTTGGCGGAAACTAGGTAGAGTGTCGGAAATCTTTGTTATCTTTGTGATTATAACTCCGGGATGGCAAAATGGTGTGATGTTAACATTATTTCCGGAAGCGGTGCCAAAATAATGCGCACCCATCCCGCTATCTTTGCATCATCAAATCATAACATCAGAAAATAATTAAAACTATATAGATATGGCAACAGCTAAAAAGACAACAGCCAAGAAGGGTGCAGCAGCCGTCGACACCGGGTCGAGCAAGCTCAACGCCCTTGCGCAGGCTCTCGGCAAGATCGAAAAGGACTTCGGTCGCGGCGCAATCATGAAGCTTGGCGACGAAGCTATCGAGCAGGTCGACGTGATCCCCACCGGATCAATCGGCCTTAACTACGCCCTCGGCGTGGGCGGCTTCCCCCGCGGACGTATTACCGAAATATATGGCCCCGAGTCGTCAGGTAAGACCACTCTCGCCATCCACGCTATCGCTGAGGCGCAGAAGATGGGCGGTATCGCTGCCATCATCGACGCCGAGCACGCCTTCGACCGATTCTATGCCGAGAAGCTCGGTGTGGATATCAACAACCTCTTCATCTCTCAGCCCGACAATGGCGAGCAGGCCCTCGAGATCACCGAGCAGCTCATCCGCTCATCGGCTATCGACATCCTCGTAGTCGACTCGGTAGCGGCTCTCGTCCCCAAGAGCGAAATCGAGGGTGGCATGGGCGACCGCAACATGGGCCTCCAGGCGCGCCTGATGTCGCAGGCTATGCGTAAGCTCACAGGCGCTATCGCCCGTACCAACACCGCCTGCATCTTCATCAACCAGCTCCGCGCCAATATCGGCCAGATGTTTGGCCCCGCCGAGACTACCACCGGCGGCAATGCGCTGAAATTCTACGCATCGGTGCGCGTCGACATCCGCCCCTCGACCTCTGTCAAGGACGGTGAGGATGTACTCGGCCGCCACACTAAGGTCAAGATCGTGAAAAACAAGGTTGCGCCCCCCTTCAAGCGTGCCGAGTTTGACATCATGTTTGGAGAAGGCATCTCACGCACAGGCGAAATCCTCGACCTCGGTGTCGAATATGGCATCATCAAGAAGAGCGGCTCATGGTTCAGCTACGGCGACACCAAGATAGCCCAGGGTCGCGACGGCGCCAAGCGCGTGCTCATGGACAACCCCGAGCTCGCCGACGAGCTCGAAGCCAAGATCATGGAGGCGCTCAAGTCTGCCGACCAGATGGGTGGCAAGAAGCCCGCCGCTACCAAAAAGGCATCGGCCGATGCTCCCCGACAGGATGACGAGGAGCTCGACGACCTCGACCTGGACGCAGATCTCGACGACGATCTCCAGCTTGACGAAGATTAATCACCTGATCTTAATATGCGAGCCGCTGTCTCCGGGATGGCGGCTCGCCTGCGTTTTGGTCTGAAAAAATCATAAAAAAACGGCCTCCCGACCCGTAATACCGTGCAAAATCCCTACCTTAGCAGTAATAAAACCATCTACGGATATGAAAAAGATCATCTGCCTAATCTCCATAGCCCTCTCGCTGACAGCGATGGGCGCCACACGCAGCTCCAAGAAGGACATCTCCCGCTCCCTCGACATCTTCACAGCCATCTTCAAGCAGCTACAGACCAGCTATGTCGACACTATCGACGCCGAGAAGACTATGACCAAGGCTATCAACGCCATGCTCGCCGATATCGACCCCTACACCAACTATATCCCCGAGGAGGAGCAGGAGAGCTTCATGACCATCTCTACCGGCACCTACGGCGGCATAGGCTCGATGATCATGCAGCGCGATGGCCGCGTCTACATCTCTGAGCCATACGAGAATACACCCGCATCTCGCGCCGGACTCCGCGCCGGCGACCGCTTCCTCAAGATCGACACCATCAATGTCGAGAAGTGGACCTCCGACTCGATCTCCAACCGCCTCCGCGGACAGGCCGGTACCTCGCTGACCATCACCGTCGAGCGCCCGTATTCGCCCGACTCTGTCCTGACCTTCGATCTCACCCGCGCTAAGGTCGAAATCCCCTCAGTGCCCTATTACGGCATGGTCAGCGACTCCGTCGGCTACATATCGCTTACTACATTCAATGAGCACTCCGCCGATGATGTCCGCAAAGCGCTCCTTGACCTCAGGCAGAATCCCTCCCTCTCGGGAGTCATCCTCGACCTTCGCGACAATGGCGGCGGCCTGATGGAGAGTGCCATAAAGATCGTCGGACTCTTCACACCCAAAGGTACCGAGGTGCTCCGCACACGTGGCCGCGGCCAGCTCAACGAGCAGCTATACAAGACCACCAATTCGCCCGTCGACACCAAGCTTCCCCTTGCCGTGCTGATCAATGACGGATCCGCATCATCATCGGAGATCGTAGCCGGCGCCCTGCAGGATCTCGACCGCGCCGTCATCATCGGCCAGCGCTCGTTTGGCAAGGGACTTGTGCAGTCTACACGCCAGCTCCCGTATAATGGCCTGCTTAAAGTCACAATTGCCAAATACTACATCCCCTCCGGCCGTCTGATCCAGGCTATCGACTACTCCCACCGCAACCCCGACGGCACCGTGGCCCGCATCCCCGACTCGCTGACTACCGTCTACCACACAGCTGCCGGACGCCCCGTGCGCGATGGCGGCGGTATCACCCCGGATGTCCCCATCACACTCCCCGAGGCCTCCCGCACAGCCTACAATATCGTCACCTCATACTCCATCTTCGACTTTGCCAACCGCTATGCGGCCACCCACGACTCCCTCCCGGCGCCGTCTGAATTCGAGATTGACGACGAGCTCTACGCACAGTTTAAGGCCTCGGTCGATACTTCCAAAGTGCAGTATGACAAGCTGACCGACACCTTCCTCGATGAGTTCCGCAACCTCACCAAGCGCGAAGGCTACCTTACCGACACCGTCAGCGCACAGATCGAGACACTGCGCAACCTCCTGCGCCACGACCTCGACAGCGACCTTGACATCCACCGCGACGAGATCTCCAAGTATCTCGCCAACGAACTCCTCCAGCGCTACTACTATCAGAAGGGTGTCACCGAGTGGAATTCCACCCACGACGACACCATCGAGCGCGCTGCAGCCATCCTCACCGATCCGGAGGAATATCGCTCCCTCCTGACCCCGAAGAAGGACTAACCACAGCTGACTTAAAGACACAAAAAGAGGTCGCCTGACTATGCGAGTCGGGCGACCTCTTTAATAATTATATCCTAAAAATCAGTTGAGGATTTCTTCAACTTCGATTTCGAATACGAGGGTCTCGTTGGCTCCTATCTTGGGCTGGCTGCCACGGGGACCGTAAGCCAGTTCGCCGGGGATAACGATGGTAGCTTTACCACCTTTGCCCAGAAGGGTGAGGCCTTCGGTGAAGCCGGGGATGAAGTGGTTGGCATAGGATGTCATCGGCTCCTCGCGGGTCTGATCAAAGAGAGTGCCGTCGATATGCATGCCTTTGTAGCGGAGCTTGATGCGGCTGTTCTTCTCTACTTTGTCAGTGCTTCCGGGTTCTGTGACGAGGTAGACGAGGCCGGTCTCTGAGCGTGTGTAGCCTGCGTTGTTGACAAGTGAGTCAGCGTAGGCTGTGCCGGCTGCTATGTTGGCAACGCTCTCTTCCGATTCGTTTAG
>JAAVFS010000026.1 GCA_014800605.1 Bacteroidales bacterium
AAACCACGAATTCGATACCGTACCCGGAGTACTGGAAGACGTCACCAACATCATCCTCAACCTCAAGAAAGTTGACCTCAAACAGAAAGTAGACGACGTCGAAAACGAAACAGTCACTATTACAGTGTCAGGCAAGGAGGCATTCACAGCCGGTGACATCAGCAACGCACTCAATGGATTCGAAGTACTCAATCCTGAGCTCGTTATCTGTCATTTGGATCCTGATGCAAGCTTCAACATCGAACTTACAATCAACAAAGGCCGTGGTTGGGTACCCGCTGACGAGAACCCCGTCAACACCGACGACATCCATACTCTCGCCATCGACTCAATCTACACCCCCATCAAGAATGTAAAGTACACCGTTGAAAACTTCCGCGTCGACCAGAAAACCGACTACGAAAAGCTGATTATTGAAATTACCACCAACGGCTCGATCCTTCCAAAAGACGCACTCAAAGAGGCAGCTAAGATACTTATCTACCACTTCATGCTCTTCTCCGACGAAAAGATCACACTCGAAACCACCGAAACCGATGGCAACGACGAGTTCGATGAAGAAGTGCTCAAGATGCGCCAGCTCCTTAAGAGTAAACTCGTCGACATGGACCTCTCAGTTCGTGCCCTCAACTGCCTTAAGAGCGCAGAAGTCGAGACACTCGGCGAACTTGTGGTCTTCAATAAGACAGACCTCCTCAAATTCCGCAACTTCGGTAAGAAATCGCTCACAGAGCTTGACGACCTCCTCGCCAATCTTAACCTCTCGTTCGGAATGGATATTTCCAAGTATAAATTAGATAAAGAGTAACAACGATGAGACATAATAAAAAATTCAACCACCTCAGCCGTAAGAAAGCTCACCGCGATGCCCTCTTGGCCAACATGACCATCTCACTCATCAAGCACAAGCGCATCTTCACTACACTTGCCAAGGCTAAAGCCCTTCGCATGTACGCTGAGCCCCTTATCAACCGTGCTAAAGAAGACTCGACTGTTAACCGTCGTCTCGTCTTCTCTTACCTCCAGAACAAAGAAGCGGTCACCGAACTCTTCCGCGAAATCTCCCAGAAGATTGCCGACCGCCCCGGAGGCTACACCCGCATCCTCAAGACAGGCAACCGTCTTGGTGACAACGCTAAGACCTGCTTCATTGAGCTCGTTGACTACAACGAAAACATGCTCAAAGAAAAGAAAGAAGCCAAGACACGTCGCACACGTCGCTCTGCAAAGAAAAAGACCGCAGCTGAAGCTACCGAAGCTCCCGTTGCCGAACTTCCCGCAGCAGAAGAAACAGCAGCAGAATAATATAATTCCGCAATACATTCAAAAGCTCTGTGACTACCATGTCGCAGAGCTTTCTTTGTTTCACCCTCTTATGAACTAAACGACCATCCATTCAAACGACTTCATATCAGCTCTATCCGCCCCTAATTATCGGTAATTTTAGACCTATGGATCAAATTGGATGTTTTTTTTGAAGGGTTTTCTTAGGCATAGCCAAGTTGATAATGTCGGTTTTCAAACTATTAGCAAGGTCAATTTTAAGTAATCTTATGGTTGAATACTTCTAATTTCATTTAATCAATCAATAATCAAAAACTTACAGCGATCTTAACGCTCATTTTGACCTTTACGACAAATTTTGAATGTTGAGTTTTAAGTAATTAGTGAGATGCATTAACGGCATTCCAACGTCGGTTAGGTGAGTAGTAATTAGCGAATTTGTGGTGTACTGCAGGTACGCCGATTCTTGCTCCACCATTTCCCGACACCGTTGCTTTTAAAAGTTTCAAAAAAAACTCCAGGTTGTGTGAACTTTTTGGAGATGGATTTTGTTTAAAATATAGTTAAGGTTTCAAAGAGAAGATGCGGCGTATGGCTTACTGCCTATGTACGATATCTTTTTTTGTGCATACTTACATTAATTTTCTAATTAATCCATCCTCTTAAGAAATACTTCAGATTTTGGAGGAGCCAATCATCTATTCCTATGACACACCGGGATGAAATAAAAGTTGTCACAACAATGATTACAGAGTATTGCCGTAGACGGCACCACACATCTGACGACGATAGCATGTGTCCCGACTGTCAGGAGCTACTCGACTATGCTGTAAAACGCCTCACAAGATGTCCACGCGGCGAAAGTCGCGATTCATGCCGCAAATGCGTCATACACTGTTATGATACCGCTCACCGCGAAAGTATGCGTCAGGTGATGTCCTACATCGGTCCACGAATGATTTACCTGCATCCCGTCATGGCCGTCAAGCATCTATTCGGTGAAATCCGCCGAAAGAAATAAATGATTGTGATTTCCCACCCACTTTTCTGTCCCAATTTTTTTTGCGCTGTCATTTTTGTATACTCGATTCCGAAATCTCCCGGTAAAGGCTTATAAGGTTTCGTATGGTACGTTTGAATATGTGGTTGTGCAGTTGATGCACCAAACGGAAAGTGTGCGCTTAGGAGGACTCAGAATGGCCTCACGGGAGTTACTCTTCGTCGTGAGTTGCGGTCACGCGAATAAGCTCGAGGCGTACACCCGACTTTTTGAGTATCTCCATCGACAATGGAGGTAGGCTGATGACGTCGCCTTCAGAGGGGATAGATCCTGTAGTATGCAGGATGTATCCTGCGAGTGTCTGATACTCGTCGTTTTCCGGCAAGTCAAGGTGGAAGGCATCGTTGATATATTCGATCTCCGTGCGTCCGGAAAATTCATAGACACCAGGTTCAATCTCCTTGGCTGTGATACGATTCTTGTCGTGTTCGTCCTGGATATCGCCGAAAATTTCCTCTACGAGGTCCTCGAGAGTCACCATGCCGGCGGTACCGCCAAACTCATCAATGACGATGGCAAGCGAGCGCTTCTCACTAAGCAGTCGGCGCATCATCTTGTCAGCCATCAGCGTCTCAGGTGCGAAGAGTACCGGCTTGAGATGCTCTTTCCAGTCAGCATCCGGGTCAAAAAGCTCACTGACGTGGATGTATCCCAGGACATTGTCGATATCTTCTCTGTAGACGAGAATTTTCGAGCGGCCGCTGCGCGTGAACAGCTCGCTGAGATCCTTGCGGGTGGTCATGTCGATATTGACAGCGAAGATCTCGTTGCGCGGCGTCATACAGTCGCGGAGTCGCGTTGTGGAGAAGTCAAGAGCATTGTGAAATATCTTAACCTCATTTTCGATTACCTCCGTTGTGTCGATGTTGTCGTCGATCGTACGCTCGAGGTATTGATTGAGGTCGCCGATTGACAGCAGAGCAGGGCGGGGAGGCATGTCGTGCATGCCGAAAAGTTTCATCAGTCCCTTTGATATTGATGTCGCGAGCAGTGAGATCGGGTAGAGAATGAGGTAGATCAGATAAATCGGCAGAGCGAAATAGCGGAGCGACACGTTGGGGTTGATGCGGAAGATGGTTTTGGGGAGGAATTCACCCGTGATCAGGATGATGCCGGTCGAGATCAGAGTCTGCAGGAGCAGCACAAGGAAGGAGCTGTCAATGTGGAGCGTGAGCCACGGCTCGATGAGCTTGGCCGCACCGATACCGTAGATGACGAGCACTACGTTATTGCCAACAAGGATCGTGGAGATGAAAAATTCTGAATTGTTGTAGAAACGGTTAAGCAACTTGCTTGTGAGACCGCCTTTCTGCAGGTCAATCTCCAGACGTACACGGTCGCTTGTGACGAATGCGATCTCCACGCCTGAGAATATCGCGGAAAAAAATAAAGATATTATGCTGATTATTAACCAAGAATCCATTATCGTTGATTTTTGATTTGATCTCTTCTGAGCGGACGGAGGCTGCGCGGCATTTCACCGCCGGGAGTCACGTCTTTCTTTGCAATGGTGTCGGTCAGTCGCTTGAGTGCCGGGTCAGGCTTCGCAGGACTTTCGGCTACCGTGGAAGGTGCGCTTTGTGCCGGAACTTCAGTTGCGGTTGAGTCCTGATTACGGGCCCTCGGCGCTCTCTCTACGGGGAGACTCATCTGCGGGCGGCGGATGGTGTACTCCGTAAATTGCTCGTTGCTCTCAAATCCGTACCCCTCGATTATGCGGCTATTGCGGTCGATGTGCATGAATGAGTCCGAGTAGACCTCGCGCTTGTTCTGATCCCAGAAAAGCTGGGATGTGGCGAAGCGGTCGCCATCGGAGTTGCGCATGTTGACGCGCCCGTCGAATTGCCATATCTTGCGGGCTGAGAGATATGTGGCTGAGTCGGCCTGAAATGTGGCAGTGATAGTCATCGAGTCGTCATACTGCTCCATGTAGACGCCGTCCGGGAACGACCAGTAAGGGGTGTCGGCCTCCTCAAACATCAGCCAGCGCGGAGCGGTGATGTGATAGCGTGTATAGCCGGAGTCCGATATCAGAGTGGCGACATCGGTTGTAGCCATCGTCGGGTATCGGCGCGAGTCGCCGATATCGCGGCCGGTCGGTTCTGACCCACCGCATGCTGTCATGAGCGCAGATGTCAGCAGCAGTGCCGAGGGAAGTAGACGGAGTCCGCGTGAAGTCATGTCCGGGTGAGTGGATAGGCTGTTGTGACGTTAGCGGATCTTGCTCTGGAAGAACCACATTTCGTTGAAGTTGACTCCGAGAGTCACCATCAGATAGTCCTCCTTGATGAGTGCAGCCGGGTGAGCCTGGCGGCGCTTGTACTCGAGGCTGATATTGACTACCGAGCGGAGAGTCATCGACTGCGGAGTCGGGAGACCGAAGCCTATGGAGACTCCGTATTCGCGGATCGTATTGCCATGGACGGTCAGATAGTCGCGAGTGGCGAATGCGCCCACGCGATAGTTTATGCGCTGTAAGTAGCTGCCACGGGGGCGGGGGATGAACTGAGCGCCGACATTGAGTTTGTAGCGATCGACAAATCCGCCCTCTTTCTCATAACCTTCGAGAGGAGCGTATTTTGCTTTGCTCCAGGGCTGAAAGGTAGCGTCAGCCTCGACGAGCAGACGGTCGTTCCACTCGTAGCTGATGCCTGCGCCCCATGTCGCTGCCATCGAGTATTTGCCGGTGAGGGAAGTGTAGCCGATTGTGTCAGGGCTCTCGTCAGTGCCATTGGTGATCAGGTAGTCGACACCATAGGTGTGGCCGTGGAATGACTTTGCAGGCGAGAAGACTATGCCGGCCGACAGCTTGTTTTCCTTATTGATGCGGTAGCTGTACTGGATGCCGAATTCGAGTTTGTAGTCAGAGACTTTGAATACACGCTCGAACAGCGACTGATGGCCAGTCGAGGTTGTGGCATAAGTGTCATTGAGCGTGGTGCCGAAGAGATATGCGATGTTGGCGCCGATGGTCAGCCCTTTAAACGGGCGACCTGCAACGCCGAGATAGACCTGATTGATGCCGCCGCTACCTTCGAATGTGCTTGCGCCCCCTTCTATTGTCTCGCCGAATGAATAGCCGACCTGGCTGTAGGGGAGGATGCCGGCGCTGCCGCCCATGTATTTGCCCAGAGGAAACTGCATGGTGATGTAGTCTAAGCCGCCTCCGAGATTCTTGCCGGTGAGCGATTTGCCGGTGTTTGTGGTCTCGTTGCTCCACTGCTGGCGGAGGTTGCCACCTATGTCGAATAGGAATGTCAGGGTGTCGATGGCTGCGTAAGAAGCCGGGTTCATGACATTGATCTGCCGACCTGAGTTCATGGCATAGCCTACGCCGCCCATGCCGCGCTGCGCTGCGGTCACATTGTCATTGAGCAGGCCGAAGCCATAGCGGGAGTAGGGGGAGGTGACGCCGTTCTGAGCTGTGGCGGCTAATGCTGACAGAGCTACAAAAATGCTAACGATTAGTCTGTTTATTTTCATTCTGGCTTAATATGCTTAAGATGAGTTGGTGATAATTGAGGATGCTATTGAGGCCGCAGTTGACGAGCAGCTCCTGATAGTCGGTCTCGAAGTCGAGTTTTGATGCGATCTCCCGGCCCCAGCCACCGGTTATCACGGTGACGGCGCCGAGCGGCAGGCGTGAGCGGTAGTAGGATATCTCGGCCACGACGCCATTGATGGCTCCGGAGCGGAGTGCCGTCTCGGTGGTATTGCCCCAGAGGCGGGTCTCGCCATAGCTGTTGATGAGTGGCAGGCGGGCTGTGTAGTTGTTGAGAGCTCTCAGTCGCATCCCGACGCCCGGAGCTATGTTGCCGCCGACATAGTGTCCGCGGGCAGTGACGCGATCATAGGTGACGGCAGTGCCGGCATCTACTACGAGAAGCTCCTTGCCGGGATGGAGTGCTGCTGCACCGACGGCTGCTGCCAGACGATCTACACCGAGTGTCTCGGGCGTAGCATAATCTACCTTCAGCGGTGTCGCCATTCCGGGGCGAAGCTCAATGAGGCGTATGCCGATCTCGTCGGCCAGAAACTGGCTGAGAGTGTCGACAGGTACGGCTACTGATGATGCAATAGCTTTGTCCACAGGATATTGAGCTAACAGGCGGCGCAGGTCATCGGGTGAAAGGGATTCATATCCGTTCTCATAGACGGGTGTATTGCCATCCCATACGACTACTTTTGCGCGCGTATTACCCTGGTCGATTGTCAGTGAAAGTCCCATATAAGTGACAAAGGTACAAAATACTCTGAACTGCTGAAAGAAAAGTGTGGAAATGCGTGCCGCCCAGTCTCCAAAAAAATGTTAATACTTGATCATCCCTGACTTTTCTAAATATATCATAGATTCCTTAAAGCACTATATCCGGATAACAATAGAGGAAAATTCACGTCCCTTTGATTGTACGCATATCCTTTTTATCTTAAGACTTCCATTTGAGATGGTACTCCAAAGCAGACATTCCAGTGTAAGTAAGGACTATCGTCAAAAATAGGAACTCCTCGATCAGTTATTAGCGAATCCCCCGTAATAGGTAAATCAGAAAAGTCAGTATAGTAATAATCTGTATCATGTTCTTTTTGAATGGCTTTTGATTCTGTTAATAGAAATGTTATTCCGAATGCGTTGATATACTTTACATTTTCATGTTTAAAATATAGCCATCCTAATGAAATATCGATACTATAACATTTGAATCCTAAGGATACTATATAAGTTTGGAACCACATCCAGCGACTACTTCCCTTATACTTATCTAAGATGTAATCCGATGCCATTTTTAGAACGTACTTTAATCCCGGGTACTTTTGGTATAAACTTTCTGAGTTTAACTCATAAATACTAATAGATCCCCCCTTCAGTAAATCATCATTAAAGTCAAAGGTTATATCTGACCGAGAGGCTGCAGATGTATTTATTGATAATGCACAACAGCAAATAATATATGTCAAAAATCTAATAATCATGATTATGTACATTAGTCCTTAAGGAATACGACTTAGAATTTTTACAATACTTCGGGTTATTCCGGTTAAGGGGTCTGTTCTGTTAAGAGTTGGTGTATAATAATTCATTTTCGAGTATTGATTAAATGGTATATAGACTTTGGTGTCTTTCATATAGATATTATAGTTTATATTAGGTTGATATTTATTGAAGAACTCTGACCACGCTGTCAATGTCATGGCAATACTGTTCATAGTCGACCGTGCCTCCATAATAGGCATTTTCGACAAGAAATTCTGCGTCTTTGAGATTATAGGGGATTTCACCGCTAAACATTTTGGAAAGCTTCTCGTAAGGTGTCTCAAACGACGGATCTTTCACCATGTATTGGATAGAGTCGTATTCAATTTTTTCACCAGGACGATAATATCGGATGGATCCGGCATTGATGAATTGTGTGGCGCTTACTGATATAATCAGCAGTAAGAATATTTTATGGAGTAATTTCATGGGATTGAGAGGCTGATAATGATTATACCGGTAAATATACAAATATTTATGGCTGGAGTGAAGTGAATGGGCATGAAATTTCTTGTCCATGAGGTAAATGGACAGAAGGAGATGTACTGAATGTCATGAGATGCGTAATCGGATGCAACAGGTCGTGCTTGTGGCCTGTAATATGGATATTTAAATGTAGTTATATTGCAGGTGTTTGGTTGTTAATATATTCATGGATTTTTAGGATGCGATTCATTATTTCGGTAAAATATCCGTTGTTAATGATTGGGAATGTATGCTTATAAAAGAATCCTTTTCCGGCGTATATGTCTGTCACTACCTCAAGGTTGGTATCAGCAATATAGCCACTTAAAATCCTTACAAGACTTGTCAATGCTATATAATATTTTTTAGGCTCAATGTAGTAAACTATGGTGTTGGATGTTGAAACAAATAATTTATTCAATAGCTTATCCTCAGCAAAAATATAAATCTTACTCCCGTTATGAATCAGGACATTTTGGCAATTAAACTCTTCAACCATAAATTCCAAATCTCCAAAATCCGCTATTTCCCACCAAATAGTGTCATTCCATTCTTTAGCTCTAAATTTATATAGTTGCCAGGGATTGTTGTCAATTTCGTTGAATATAGAGTCTAATTTTATGCCGATCGGACTATCCTTAAGTTTTACTTCGTTGAATTTGACTACGTTAAGCGTATCGGTTGTGCTAATTGAATAAAAAATTGGACGGTATACTGTGATTATTGTCGAAAATGACACTAAAATAGTTAGTAGAAATATGTAGATTATGATTCTCATAATTTATCGCTTATTTGGACGAGTCCCTATTACGGTAACTTCGTTAATTAATCCCGGTGTACTTTGAGGTGAATATTCGATCTTTCTGATGGTCGGATTTGCTACAAGGATATCAATATATTGTTATCGTCGACATACTGAATAGATGACCATTCAACATTTGTATTATGAAGTGTGTGGTGCTTACTGATATAATCAGCAGTAAGAATATCTTATGGAGTAGTTTCATGGGATTGAGAGGCTGATAATGATTATGCCGGTAAATATACAAATATTTATGGCCGGAGTGAAGTAAATGGGTATGAAATTTCTTGTCCATGAGGCAAATGGACAGAAAGAGATGTACTAAGAGGTAAGCGATGGATTATCGTAGGCTTCAGACCTATAGGCTTTGTTTTGTCCGGTGTCAGGCAAGCATGGGGGCGATACGGTGGAGGGCTTCGATGAAGCGGTCGGCTTCTTCGCGGGTATTATACATGGCGAATGAGGCGCGGACAGTGCCTTCGATACCGAGGGCGGTCATGAGTGGCTGCGCGCAGTGGTGTCCGGTACGGACGGCGATGCCGAGCTTGTCGAGGAGCATGCCGGTGTCATAGTGATGGGCGTTGCCGATGAGGAAGGAGATGACGGCGCTCTTATCGGGTGCTGTGCCGAAGATGCGCATTCCGGGGATCTCCATCATCCGGCCGGTGGTGTAGGTCAGCAGGTCGTGCTCGTGGGCGGCGATGCTGTCGATGCCTACGCTGTCGATGTAGTCGAGTGCGCGGGAGAGTGCGGCGATGCCGACAAAGTCGGGTGTGCCGGCCTCAAACTTGTAGGGGAGCTCGGCAAATGTGGTGTGATCGAAGGCTACATGTGATATCATCTCGCCGCCACCCTGATACGGGGGCATCTGCTTGAGCAGGCTCTCGCGGCCATAGAGGATGCCGATCCCGGTGGGGCCATACATCTTGTGGGCGGAGAAGGCATAGAAGTCGGCGCCGAGGTCGCGGACGTCGATGTGCATGTGCGGAGCGGCCTGAGCTCCGTCGATCAGCACGGGTATCCCCATCGCGTGGGCTTCGGCTATGATCTCTTTGACCGGATTGACCGTGCCGAGCACATTACTGACATGGCATACCGATACGAGCTTGGTACGCTCCGACAGCATCGAGCGGAATGCGTTCATCTTGAGCTCGCCGCGCTCATTGATGGGTACGACTTTGATTGTGATGCGCTTACGGCGGCGCAGGAGCTGCCATGGTACGATGTTGGCGTGATGTTCCATGACGGTGAGGATTATCTCGTCGCCATTCTCCAGAAAGTTGCCGTAGCTTGAGGCTACGAGATTGATGCTCTCTGTGGTGCCGCGGGTGAATATGACCTCGCGGGTGGATGCGGCATTGATGTAGGCACGCACTCTCTCGCGTGTGGCTTCCTGGAGTGCGGTGGCTTCCTGCGACAGGGCGTGGACTCCGCGATGCACATTAGCCTTGGAGGTATAGTACATGCGGGTAATCTCATCGACCACGCAGCGCGGGGTCTGAGTTGTGGCTGTGTTATCGAGGTAGACGAGCGGATGACCATAGACGGTGCGCTCGAGGATAGGGAAATCGGCTCTTATATTTTCGATGTCGTACATAGTTGTCAGAGTTGGTAAAGGAGGGCGGGACGTGTGGCGGTCATTCGGACTTGCATCCTACGGTACATTCGCTGCACGAGGCGTCGAGGCCGGCAAGACGGCGCTCCACGAGATGGCGCAGGCGGTCGCGAAGGGCTTCGACGCGAATGGTGTCGACCACATCGGTCATGAATGCCTGCATCAGCATCATGCGGGCCTCCTCCAGAGGGATGCCGCGCGAACGCATGTAGAAGAGGGCCTGATCGTCGAGCTGTCCGGTCGTAGCTCCGTGTGAGCACTTGACTTCGTCGTTGTAGATGAGCAGCTGAGGTTTTGTGTGCATGCGTGCATCCTTCGAAGCGAGGATGTTGCGGTCAGTCTGAAATGCCTCGGTGAAGGGGGCTGACGGGGTGACTTCGATGCTCCCCTCGAATGCGCCTGTAGACTTGTCGTCGAGCACATACTTGAAGAGCTGATTGCTGCGTGAGCGGGGTGCAGCGTGGGTTATGCTGCTCGAGTTGTCGATATGCTGTTGGCCTGACCCGATGGCCATACCTGATATGTGCGACTCGCAGTGTGGGCCGCAGATGTCGATTGCAAATTCGTTGCGTGTCACGCCGTTGCGCAGCGTCATTGATCCGATGGCAATGTCTGATCCGGCTTCCTGGCGGGCGTATAGCTGTGAGTAGCGCGCCGACTGGGCTGATGTCTCCTCTATGTCGCAGATGTCGATGCGGGAGCCTTCGCCGGCTATGACTTCGACTACTTGCGACACGAGCGAGGGGGTGTCGGGGGTCATGGCGTGGTCGCAGGTGAGGATGGTGGCTTCCGACTCGGGTTCGGCTACGATGAGGAGTCGGCGGGGCGAGAGCATCGCCACAGGAGCAGATGACAGCGCTACGATTTGAATCGGCTTGTCAAGTCGGATTCCTTTGCCGATATGGATGAAGACGCCGTCTTGAGCAAGGAGCGTATTGAGTGCTGTGCCGGTGGAGTCAAGGCGGGCTGCAGAGCCGTAGTAGCGGCCGACGAGCTCGGGATAGAGTTCGGCAGCCTTGGCGAGCGACATGACAATGACCCCTTCGGGGAGATTCTTAAGCAACGGAGTGGTCGGGACGAAGGTATCATTGACCAGGATGGCGAGCAGCGAGCTGACATTGGGCACGCCGCATTTGAATGCCGATGCTACATCGCAGGGGAGGTTGACGCGATTGACATTGACTCCGAAGTCGGGGGCAAACATTTCGTCGATCGAAGTCTTCTCAAATCCTTCGGCCGACTTGTCGGGGAGCTGCTTCCCTTCGAGCGCCTTGAGCGCGTCGGGGCGCAGGGCGTTGAGGGCTCCGGCGCTACCGGCTGCTATGCAGTCGTGCTGCTCGCGGTAGAGATCGATATATTGTGTGAGTGCACCCATCGTCAGTCCTCCTTGTCGACTTGATTCTTAATCCAGTCATAGCCTTTCTCCTCGAGTTCGAGAGCGAGCTCGGGGCCTCCGGTATAGACGATGCGGCCTTTGTAGAGGATATGCACTACGTCGGGCTTGATATAGTCGAGCAGACGCTGATAGTGGGTTATGACGATGGTAGCGTTGTCGGGGGTCTTGAGTTTGTTGACACCTTCGGCCACGATGCGCAGGGCGTCGATGTCAAGACCGCTGTCGGTCTCGTCGAGTATCGACAGGCAGGGCTCGAGGACAGCCATCTGGAAGATCTCGTTGCGCTTCTTTTCGCCGCCCGAGAAGCCTTCGTTGACGGAGCGAGATGCGAGTTTATTGTCAAGCTCGACTACAGCACGCTTCTCTCGCATGAGCTTGAGGAAGTCTCCGGCCGGCATGGGCTGCTCGCCGAAGTATTTGCGCTTGGCATTGACTGCGGCGCGCATGAAGTTGACCATCGATACTCCGGGGATCTCGACGGGATATTGGAATGACAGAAAGAGACCTTCGTGAGAGCGATCCTCGGGAGC
This sequence comes from Bacteroidales bacterium, assembly GCA_014800605.1. Taxonomy (GTDB): domain Bacteria; phylum Bacteroidota; class Bacteroidia; order Bacteroidales; family Muribaculaceae; genus JAAVFS01. The sequence continues at coordinate 12,185 of JAAVFS010000026.1, forward strand.
GAGTGAGAGGAGGTCGAGGCCGTGAAGAGTGGCTGAGCCGCCGGTGACGGTGTAGGCGGGGTTGCCGGCCAGGACGGCTGAGAGGGTTGACTTGCCGGATCCGTTAGGGCCCATGATGGCATGAACTTCGCCACGATTGACGGTCAGATTGATGCCTTTGAGGATCTCCTTGTCGGCGATCGATGCACGTAGGTCGGTGACTTTCAGTAGTTCTTTCATTGATCTATGCTGTTGGGGTCAGCGCTGAGGCTGATGTTGGTGGTATTGTGTTAGGGGTTATAGGGTGTTTATCCGATCGAGCCTTCGAGCGATATCTGCAGCAGGCGCTGGGCCTCGACGGCAAATTCCATCGGAAGCTTGTTCATGACTTCCTTGGCATAGCCGTTGACGATCAGTCCGACAGCCTCGTCGGTGGGGATGCCTCGCTGGTTGCAGTAGAAGAGCTGGTCTTCGGAGATCTTGGATGTGGTGGCCTCATGTTCCACGATGGCGGTGTCATTCATCACATCGACATAGGGGAATGTATGTGCGCCGCAGTTGGAGCCGAGCAGTAGTGAGTCGCACTGAGTGTAGTTGCGGCAGTCTGTGGCGTTGGGAGCTACCTTGACAAGTCCACGGTAGGAGTTCTCGCTGTGTCCGGCCGAGATGCCTTTGGAGACGATGACGGATGAGGTGCGCGGCGCCAGGTGTATCATCTTGGTGCCGGTGTCGGCCTGCTGGCGATGGCGTGTGACGGCTACTGAGTAGAATTCGCCACGGGCTCCTTCGCCGGCGAGCACGCATGAGGGGTATTTCCATGTTATTGCTGAGCCGGTCTCGACCTGGGTCCAGGAGAGCTTTGAGCCGATGCCGCGGCAGAGTCCGCGCTTGGTGACGAAATTGTAGACACCGCCGCGCCCTTCGGCGTCGCCGGCATACCAGTTTTGCACGGTGGAGTATTTTACTTCGGCGCGATTTTCCACTATGATCTCGACGATGGCGGCGTGGAGCTGATTCTCATCGCGCATCGGGGCTGTGCACCCTTCGAGGTAGCTGACGTAGGCGTCGTCATCGGCTACGATCAGTGTGCGCTCAAACTGGCCTGTGCCGGTTGCGTTGATGCGGAAGTAGGTGGAGAGTTCCATGGGGCATCTCACTCCTTTGGGGATATAGACGAATGATCCGTCGGAGAATACGGCGGAGTTGAGCGCCGCATAGAAGTTGTCGCGATAGCTGACCACGCTCCCGAGGTATTTCTTGACCAGGTCGGGATACTCTTTGACAGCTTCGGAGAATGAGCAGAAGATGATGCCCATCTCGGCGAGCTTGGCGCGGTGAGTGGTCTTGACGGAGACGGAGTCCATGACGGCGTCGACGGCCATGCCCGAGAGTTGTTTCTGCTCTTCGAGGGGGATGCCGAGGCGGTCGAATGTGCGTAGCAGTTCGGGGTCGACCTCATCGAGGCTCTTGGGTGCTTCCTTGGCTTTGGGAGCGGCGTAGTAGCTGATGTCGCTGAAGTCGATTTCGGGGATGTCGAGGTGAGCCCATGTCGGCGGGGTGAGTGTCAGCCAGTAGCGATAGGCCTTGAGGCGGAAGTCGAGGAGCCACTCGGGCTCACCTTTTTTCTTTGATATGAGGCGCACGACATCCTCGCTGAGTCCCTTGGGGATCACCTCTGTGTCGATGTCGCTGGTGAAGCCGTATTTATAGTCGGCGCTGGTGACATCGTCGATTATCGAATTTTTATCTTTGGATGTATCGGAGTCCATTGTGTAGGGTCGGAATGTTGATAGATAAACACGCCTGTCGGGGAAATGTTGGAGCGACGGCTCAAAAAGAGTGTCAGTCGAAGATGGATTTTATGGTCTCGTTGCCGAGTACGTTTGGCGCGAGGTTGAGTATGGCATGGGCTGCCCGGCCGTTGCCGAGCGACGAGTTCTTGAGGATTGGGTCGGAGGGGCGGAATGCCTGCCACACATTGAGCAGAATACTGAAGATCAGAAACCACTCGAATATCGAGAATATGACGCCGCAGAGCTTGTCGATCAGCGACAGGCGTACAGCCTGCGTCACGGCCTTGATGACGTGGGCGACGAGCTTGGCGGCTATGAATCCTAAAATGAAGAGGATCACATTGGCAGCTACGCCTGTGGCATAGCGGGTGTCTGACGAGATGGGGCCGTCGCCTCCGAATGTGTCGATCAGGAAGTCGGCAAATCCTTCGCCGAAGAGCCGGCAGAGGAGGATGCCAAGGAGTATGCCGGCTAATGAGCCGATCTGCACTATCATTCCGCGCCACCAGCCATAGGCTGCGGAGGCTACGAAAATGACTAATATTATGATGTCAATTGGTGCCATAACGGGTGGGTTTAAGTGACGTGCAAAGGTATGGATTTTTTGTGTGAATAGCAAATAGGGGGAGCCTGCCGCAATGATGGCGGGGGTATTTGTATGACGAAAGAAGGCGCACCGCGGATGGTGCGCCTTCTCTATGGCGGAAGTGGATAGTCGGTAGATTATCTTACGATCATCTTGGTGAC
>JAAVFS010000027.1 GCA_014800605.1 Bacteroidales bacterium
GCGTATTTTTCGGGGTCAATCTCCTCCGGGTTGGCCGCCTCGGCCTTGATGATATTGATAGCCTGCTCGCGGGTCTGGAAGTCCTCAATGCCAAGCAGCTGCGCGATTTCGTCGATAGACAGTGTCAGTGATCGTATGTATTTCATAATAGGTTGATTTATAATAACATTGGCAAAGGTACAGCGGCGATGCGCGCATCCGTACGACGCTTTGACACTTTTTATTGTGTTATTGTGTACCTTCCTCCCCCCGACGGGATCCGTCGGGGGCTAACAAAATTCAGCCCGTCCCGGGCTGAGTTGGAGGCAATTTTCCGTAGATTATTTGATTTAGTTTGGTGGCTCCCAGACACTCATCTCTACATATCTCCCTTGTCCCCAGGCGCTGACGCATGCCTGGGGTTTACCACCATGACGCGCCTCCGGCGCTGATCATACCGTCGCCGACAGATGGGTCATCCACGCGTAGAGCGTGTGCGAGCAACATGCACGCCACTGCGGTCAGGCCGTCCCCGGGCTGACATTCAAACGCATAGCAGCCTAAGCCATACGTAAAGCGATTGTCGGGAGATTAGCCGCCTGTTGCGGAGGCGAGGGTTTTTGACTATCTTTGTGTTTGCGCTGAGGAGTGCAAAGCCTTCGGCGTAGTAGTGTTATGCAACTGAGAGCTATTCGCGATATTGACAAGATACGCCGCGCGTATGCCGCCCACCTCACTCTGGAGCGTGGGCTCTCGGTCAATACGCGCGACTCTTATCTGTTCGACGTTGAGAAGTTTCTGCAGTGGGTCGAGCCGCGCCGCATGCCTCTGAGCGAGGTGACTTTGGAGCTGCTCCAGGAGTTTATGGGAGACCTTCACGACCTGGGTATCTCGCCGCGGTCGCAGGCCCGCATCGTGGCCGGAATACGCTCGTTTTTCAAGTTTCTGAAGCTCGACGGCTATCTTGAGGCTGACCCTACGGAGCTGCTCGACTCCCCCCAGATTGGCTTCCACCTGCCGGAGGTGCTGACGGTCGAGGAGATCGACGCAATGATAGCCGCCATCGACCCCGACAGTAGCGAAGCGCTTCGCAATGAGGCTATAATTGAGATGATCTACGGCTGCGGGCTCCGTGTCTCGGAGCTGTGCAATCTGGAGATCGGGCGGCTGTATCTGGAGGACGGGTATATCGTCGTGCGCGGCAAGGGCAACAAGGAGCGTCTCGTGCCGATCTCGGAGGCGACGATCGACGTGCTGATGCGCTACCTGAAGGAGCGTAGCGCGCTGAAGCCCAAGTCGGGCGAGGAGGCTATCGTCTTCATATCGGAGCGTCGGCTGACGCGCCTGTCGCGGTCGATGGTGTTCAGGATCGTCACTCAGCTGGCCGACTTGGCAGGCATCCGCCGTACGGTCTCGCCCCACACGCTGCGCCACTCCTTCGCGACCCATCTGCTCGAGGGGGGCGCCAATCTGCGCGCCATTCAGCAGATGCTGGGTCACGAGTCGATCTCGACCACGGAGATCTATCTGCATCTCGACCGCTCGGCTCTCCGCTCGGAGATACTCCGCTTCCACCCACGCAACCGCCACTGAGATCCCATCCCCCCTCCAAATATTTCCAAAGGCTATTATCATTTCAATAAATGTCGTATATTTGTGCAGATTTAAAATCGGATTTTAAAATTGCACAATCATGGCTTTCATTCACCGTATAATTTCTGACGCTATCAGGGAAGCAGCCCGTTTCTATCAGGTTATCGTCATAACCGGTCCGCGCCAAACGGGAAAAACAACACTCTGCAAGGAGCTTTTCGGAGATTATTCCTACTATAACTTTGAGGATCTGGGTCTGCGTCAGGCAGTGGCCGACGATCCTAAGGGTTTCCTCGAAGGATGTGGCAAAGAGGTCATATTGGATGAAATACAGAATATTCCTGACCTGTTCTCCTACATTCAGCTGACAGTTGATACGGATTCCGAGCGGAAATTCATCCTCACAGGGAGCAACAACTTCTCTCTGATGGAGAATATTACTCAATCGCTTGCCGGGCGGGCCGCGCTCTACACTCTGCTGCCCTTTTCGCTGAGCGAACTGTCTGAAGCCTACCGCGACCAGCCTACCGACACACTGATCCACAACGGACTTTTCCCCGGAGTAATCGTCAAGGGCACTCCTCCCGAACTATTCTACCGCAACTACTACTCGACCTATGTCGAGCGCGATGTCCGGCAAATCAAACAAATCACCGACCTACCTAAATTCCAGACCCTCATGAAGCTTGTGGCTGGACGTGTGGGCTCGGAGTGCAATAGTTCAGCACTTGCTAATGAGACCGGGGTCTCCTCACCCACTATTAAGAGTTGGCTTGGTGTAATGGAGACGTCTTACATCATCTTCACACTTCCCTCCTATCACACAAATATCTCCAAGCGCCTTACCAAAACGCCCAAAGTCTATTTCACCGACACCGGACTCCTGTGTTATCTGCTTGATATCACCACCGTCGGCCAACTTGCCACACATCCGCTCAGAGGAGCTATATTTGAAAACATGGTTGTGGTGGAAATGCTAAAACGACGTCTTAATCAAGGCCGTGGAAGCAATCTCCACTTCTACCGCGAATCATCAGGACGTGAAGTCGATATCCTACAAACCGAGGCTGACACCATGAAAGCCTTCGAGATCAAATCGTCAAAGACCTATAATCGTGATTTTCAGAAAAATCTCACTTATCTACGTGACATGTTAGGCGACAAAATCACCGAAGCAGCAGTCATATATGACGGCGATTCAATCCCTCCAAATATCTACAACTTCCGCCGTTATCCGAAATAAAAAAACGTGTAAATTTAAAATCAGATTTTAAATCTGCACGATTGTACAGTCGTTTCATTCTTACTATCACAACTATCGTGACACTGACCACTGACAGATCTGCAAGTTGCTCCGCCGACTCAACCGCTGCAAGCAGAGGTAAAGGAGCCCCTAATATATCAAAGTCTTAAAATGGTGGTAAATCGTAATTTTTCACTATATTTGCACTGCTGTTAGACAGCATCAATCGAAATACGAACTAAATCACACTGAATCAATGAATAAATATAAGCGCACTCTCGTCACTACGGCCCTCCCATACGCCAACGGGCCTGTCCACATCGGCCACCTGGCCGGCGTCTATATCCCTGCCGACATCTATACCCGCTATCTCCGCCTGAAGGGTGAGGATGTAATCATGATCGGCGGCAGCGACGAGCATGGTGTGCCTATCACTATCAAGGCCAAGGCCGAGGGAGTCACTCCTCAGGATATCGTCGACCGCTATCACAAGATCATCAAGGACTCGATGGAGGAGCTTGGCATCTCGTTTGACATCTATTCCCGCACGACTACCCCCCTGCACAGCGAGACAGCATCGGAATTCTTCCGCCACCTCTACGACAAGGGAGAGTTTGTCGAAAAGACCTCGATGCAGCTCTATGACGAGAAGGCAGGCCAGTTTCTCGCCGACCGCTATGTGACCGGCGAGTGCCCCCACTGCCACAACCCGCACGCCTATGGCGACCAGTGTGAGAAGTGCGGCACTTCGCTCAATGCCACCGACCTGATCAACCCCCACAGCGCCATCACCGGCAATGTCCCCGTCCTGCGCGAGACCAAGCACTGGTATCTACCACTTGACAAGTGGGAGAAAGCCCTGAGCCACTGGATCCTGGACGAGCACAAGGAGTGGAAGACCAACGTCTACGGCCAGTGCAAATCCTGGATAGACCTTGGGCTGCAGCCCCGCGCCGTCAGCCGCGACCTCGACTGGGGCGTGCCTGTCCCCGTAGAGGGTGCCGAGGGCAAGGTGCTCTACGTATGGTTTGACGCTCCCATCGGATATATCTCCAACACCAAGGAGCTCCTCCCCGACACATGGGAGAAATACTGGAAAGATCCCGAAAGCCGTGTGATCAACTTCATCGGCAAGGACAACATTGTCTTCCACTGCATCGTCTTCCCGGCCATGCTCATGGCCTACGGCGACGGCTATCAGCTCCCCGACAATGTGCCCGCCAACGAGTTCCTCAACCTCGAGGGGGACAAGATCTCGACCTCGCGCAACTGGGCCGTATGGCTCCACGAGTATCTGCGCGACTTCGAGGGTAAACAGGATGTGCTCCGCTATGTCCTGACAGCCAATGCCCCCGAGACCAAGGACAACGACTTCACCTGGGCCGACTTCCAGCAGCGCAACAACTCGGAGCTCGTAGCCATCCTGGGCAACTTCGTCAACCGCGCCCTGGTGCTGACCCACAAGTATTTCGGCGGTGTAGTGCCCGCAGCGGGCGAGCTGACCGAAACCGAGAAGAACGTCTACACCCGCCTGGCTGAGATCAAGAAGCAGCTCTCCGACAATCTCGACACATTCCACTTCCGCGAGGCCCTCAAGGAAGCGATGAACATAGCCCGCCTGGGCAACCAGTATCTGCAGGAGACCGAGCCATGGAAGACGGTCAAGACCGGCGACATGGCGCGCGTAGCCACAATCATGCACACCGTCCTTCAGCTCTGCGGCAACATCGCTATCGCCTTCGAGCCCTTCACACCCTTCATGAGCGACAAGCTCGCATCGCTGCTGAACATGGAGCCGATGACATGGGCTCAGCTCGGATCTGACGATATAGTCAGCGCCGGCACAGAGATCAGCCAGCCGGAGCTCCTCTTCGAGAAGATCGAGGATGATACCATCCAGGCTCAGCTCGACCGCCTGGCCCGCATCAAGGAGGAGAATAAGGTCAAGGCATGGCGCCCCGAGCCCGTGCAGGCTCCGACCGACTTCGACACTTTCATGAAGCTCGACATCCGCGTAGGCACCGTGACCGAGTGTGAGCGCGTACCGAAAGCCGACAAGCTGCTCCGCTTCTCGATCGACGACGGCACGGGCGAACCCCGCACCATCGTCAGCGGCATCGCACGCTATTACGATCCTGCCGATCTCGTAGGCAAGCAGGTATGCTTCATCGCCAACTTCCCCCCGCGCCGCCTCAAGGGCGTCGACTCACAGGGCATGATCCTCTCGGCCGAGAATGCCGACGGCTCGCTCGTAGTCGTAGGTCCCACCGGCCCCGTGGCTCCCGGCGCACAGGTAAAATAAACATACAGCCATGATCACCTTCAACCACAAAGCCCGTATTCTCATCATCTATACAGGCGGCACGATCGGAATGATCGAGGATCCCGACACGGGCACCCTCAAACCGTTCGACTTCGACCACCTGATAGACAATGTACCGAAGATAAAGAAATTGCGGTTTGAGATTGATCATATCCAGTTTACGCCTCCCATCGACTCGAGCGACATGAACCCCCGCCTCTGGGACCAGATAGCCAAGTCGATAGCCGACAACTATGATGGCTATGACGGCTTCGTGGTCCTGCACGGAACCGACACGATGGCCTACACCGCATCGGCGCTCTCATTCATGCTCGAGAACCTCAACAAGCCGGTCATCATCACCGGCTCACAGCTCCCCATAGGCGAGGTCAGAACCGACGGCGAGGAAAACCTCATCACCGCCCTCCAGATAGCCGCCGCCACGACCGACGAGAAGCGTCCGCGGCCGATGATACAGGAGGTGGCCATCCTCTTTGAAAACTATCTCTGGCGCGGCAACCGCTCGACCAAGATGAGCGCCGACAACTTCAACGCCTTCAAGAGCAACAACTATCCGAAGCTCGCCCAGATCGGCCTCGGAATACACTTCAACGAGGAGGCACTCTGGCGGCTCCCCTTCACCCGCCCGCTGAATGTGCGCTACGGGATGGATACCAACGTCGCCATCATCGATATCTTCCCCGGACTGACAGAGGCAGCCCTGCGCCATCAGCTCTCGATGCCGGGAGTCAAGGGGGTAGTACTCCGCACCTACGGCGCCGGCAATGCTCCGACAGCGGCATGGTTTACTGACGCCATCACCGAAGCCACGGAGCGGGGCATCGTGATGCTCAACGTCACCCAGTGCCCTAACGGCGGCGTCCATGACCGCCGCTACTACTCTGGCAACCGTCTGGCCATAGCCGGCGTCATCTCCGGCCACGACATCACCACCGAGGCAGCTATCACCAAGATGATGTTTCTCTTCGGCCAGGGGCTCAGTCAGAGCGAAGTCAAGCGCGAGCTGATCACCTCGCTCTGCGGCGAAATGACAGTCTGACACCTCATCAATTCATTATGAAATACCTCTCTCACCTCTTGCTGTCGGCTCTGTCAGCATTCATCCCCGTCGGATCAACAGCCGGAGGGATCGACTTCCGTACCGTCCCGCTGCCCCACTCCATCGCGCTGACACCGGGCGACAGACCGTTCAGCCTCACCTGCAACACAATCATATCTGCTGCCGACTCCCTCAGCTCAGAGGCGGCGATGCTGGAAAGCTGGCTGCCGATAGCGACAGCTCCGGGTGCCCGGCCGGGAGTAATCAGCCTCCGCGCCGATCTCTACGACGCCAACCCCGAAGCATATACAATCGAAATCGCTCCCGACACGCTGACTATCAACGGCGCCTCGGCAGCCGCAACATTCTATGGCGTCCAGACCCTCCGCAAGGCGCTCGCAGCAGCGACTCCTGCCGTAGACGGGTCAATCGACATCCCGACGGGACGCATCTACGACTACCCCCGCTTCGGCTATCGCGGGATGCATTTCGATGTGGCGCGGCATTTCTTCCCTGTCGACTCCGTGAAAAGCTATCTCGACATGATGGCTCTGCATGGCCTCAACCGCTTCCACTGGCATCTGACCGACGACCAGGGATGGCGCGTCGAGATCAAAAGCCGCCCGCGGCTGACTGAGGTCGGATCGCGCCGCGAAGGCACGATAATAGGCCGCACGGGACCCGGCTATGACGGGATCCCTGTCGAGGGCTATTACTCGCAGCAGGAGATAGCCGATATCATAGCCTACGCCGCGCGCCGCCATATCACCGTAATCCCCGAAATCGACCTGCCGAGCCACATGCAGGCCGCTCTGGCCTCCTATCCGGAGCTGGGATGCACCGGTGGCCCCTACGAGGTGTGGCAGCGATGGGGCATCAGTCCGGATGTTCTCTGCCCGGGCAACGACGAGACAATGCGCTTTCTTGACGATGTCATCAGCGAAGTCGCTACCCTCTTTCCAGGTCCCAACATCCATATCGGCGGCGATGAATGCCCCCGCACGCGCTGGGAAGAGTGCCCCAAATGCCAGAAGCGCATCCGCGACCTCAGGCTCGAGGACAGAGATGGAGTCACGGCCGAAGCTCGGCTGCAGGGATATGTGACGGAGTATGCCTGCGACGTAGCTCGCCGCCATGGCAAGCGGGCCATCGGCTGGGACGAGATACTCGAAAGCAATGCTCCGGATGACGCCGTCGTCATGTCATGGCATAGCGTCACCGGCGGCCTTGAGGGGGTAAGACGCGGCCATCAGGTCATCATGACCCCGTCGCAATACTGCTATTTCGACTATTTCCAGAGCCCCGACGGGCCCGACGAGCCGTTTGCCGTAGGTGGCCTCAATGGTGTGGATCACGTGTACTCGCTTGAGCCGGTGCTTCCTGACTTCTCCGATTCAGACGCCTCGCTTGTACTCGGCTGCCAGGCCAATCTCTGGACAGAATATGTCCGCACGCTCTCCCATGCCCAATATAACGTGCTCCCACGCATGGCTGCCCTGAGCGAAGTAGCCTGGACGGCACCGGAGCTGAAAGATTATGAGGACTTCCGCCGCCGACTGCTCCCGCTGATGGCTGTCTACGACAGCTGCGGCTACAACTATGCACGCCATGTAGTCGAGGTGGCTGTCGACTTCGAGCCCGATGCTCAGGCGGAAGCGCTGGTGATGACCTGCTCGGCTCTCCCCGGTTACTCAATCCGCTACACTCTCGACGGCTCCGAGCCCACACCCGCCTCTACGGCATACACGGTACCCGTCAGCCTCCGCAGCGACTGCGTGATAAAGGTCAATGCCTTCAGCCCCGAGGGGCGTCCCGGACGTGCCACCTGCGACACGCTCGCAATCACGCCGCTGACCTTCGGCATCTGCGAGATCGTCAGCCAGCCCTACTATGTCTATGCCTTCAAAGGGGCTCCTCAGCTTGTCGACGGGCTCCACGGCACGAAATATTTCCGCACCGGGCGCTGGCTCGGCTTCTCGAAGAGTCCTCTCGACGCCACGGTCACGATGCGACGACCCGCACAGCTCAGCTCCGTGACATTCCGCACCGTGGTCAAGCCCGTCGATGCCCTTGCCGACGCCGCCTCAGCCACGCTCTATGGCCTCCCGGCCGGCAGCGACACATGGATAGAGCTCGCATCCGAGACCTATCCGCCCGATGACCCCGCGGCCGACCATCATATATCGACCCACACACTCAGCTTCGAGCCGCGCGAGCTCAGCGCCATCAGACTTGTAGCAGAGCCTGTAGCCATGCTTCCGCCGGAGCACCCCCAGGGTGGCTGGCCTGCGCTGATGTTTGTCGACGAGATTTCGGCCCGATAGCGCCGGGTTGAAAAAGTCAGGCGCATTTACTACCTTTGCATCTTGTAAAAGAGCCTGCAAAATGAAATTTGAAGAATTAGACCTCTCTGACGAGCTGCTCGACGCGCTCTATGATATGCACTTCGATGAGTGCACTCCGATACAGTCAATGGCCATCCCGGCCGCCCTCGAAGGCAATGACCTCATAGCCATAGCACAGACCGGCACCGGCAAGACCGCCGCCTACCTCATCCCGATCATCGACCGCCTCTATGCCGAGGCAGCTCCCGAGGAGCATGTCAACTGCATCATCATGGCCCCCACACGCGAGCTCGCTCAGCAGATCGACCGCCAGATGGAGGGGTTCTCCTACTTCATGCCCCTGAGCTCCGTAGCCATCTACGGCGGTACCGACGGCCCCGAATTTGCCCGCCAGCAGCGGAGCCTGAAGATGGGTGCCGATGTAGTCATAGCCACTCCGGGACGCCTGATAGCTCACATGCAGATCGGCTCGGTCGACCTGTCAAAAGTCAGCTACTTCGTGCTCGACGAGGCCGACCGCATGCTCGACATGGGCTTCTATGACGACATCATGCAGATCGTCACCAAGCTGCCCCGCGAGCGCCAGACGCTGATGTTCTCGGCCACGATGCCCCCCAAGATCAAGCAACTCGCCAAGACGATACTCAACAATCCGGTCGAGGTCAAGACCGCTGTATCACGCCCGGCCGACGGCATCGACCAGAGCGCCATCGTCTGCTATGACAACCAGAAAGCCGAGATACTCCACCACCTGTTCTCGACCGTCCACTCCCGCCGCGTGATAGTCTTCGTGGCCTCCAAGCAGAAAGTCAAGGAGCTGACCCGCGACATGCGCCGCCGCCACTGGAAGGTCGACGAGATGCACAGCGACCTGGAGCAGTCGCGCCGCGACGACGTCATGCTCGACTTCCGCGCCGGACGCACCGACATCCTGATAGCCACCGACATAGTGGCCCGCGGCATCGACATCGACGACATCTCGATGGTCGTCAACTTTGATGTGCCCCGCGAAGCGGAAGACTATGTGCACCGCGTAGGGCGCACAGCCCGCGCCGGGACAGATGGCCGAGCCATCACCCTCGTAGGGCCGCGCGACCAGATGCCGTTCGGCCGCATCGAGGACTTCCTCGGCCAGGAAGTGCGCAAAGAGACCATCCCCGGGCAGCTCGGCGAGACCCCGCCCTACCAGCCCTCACGCCGTCGCCCCAACGACCGCCGACGCGGCTCCAAAGGTCCGCATAAGTCAGGACGCAAAGACGGCCGAAAGAACAGCCTGAAAGACGGCAAAAAGGATGCTCGCAAAGAGCAGAAGCCGGCCGCCAAAGCTCCTGCAGAAGCCGGCGGCAACGGAGGTAATGGTGGCGACAAGCGTCGCAGCCACGGCCGTCGCTCCGGAGGAGGTCAGCGCCGCCGCAGCGGCAAGAAGCCCGACATCTCAGGCACCCCGAACAGCACCCCCAAAGCAGAATAACGCCCCGGGCAAGCAACCTCTGCGCCCCATTGAGCGTTATATATAATATGTTGCGTCGATTGCTTATATATGTCGCCATGCTGATCGCCGGCTCGAAAGCCGTCATCGCACGGTCTCCCTACCGCGGCCGCTACCTCGGCGTCGACCCGCTGACGGGCGACACTGTGATCAATATCGTCATGCACGAAGTCACTGTCTACCCCGAGCTGAAGTTTGACAGCAAGGAGCAGGAAGACTTCTACTGGCGCACCGTGCGCGATGTCCGCCGCACCCTCCCCTGGGCAAAGCTGATCAGCGAGACACTCATCGAGACCTACGAGTATATCGAGACTTTCCCGACACAGCAGGAGCGGGAGGACTATATCAAAGAGATGGAGGGGGAGATCTTCAATCAGTATAAGCCGGACCTGAAGAAGCTGACACGCAATCAGGCCCGCACGCTCGTCAAGCTCATTCAGCGCGAGACCGACCAGTCGGGCTACGACATCCTCAAGGCATTCTTAGGCTCCTTCCGCGCCGGCTTCTGGCAGGGGTTCGGCCGACTCTTCGGCGTCAACCTCAACGCCCCCTACGATCCCTCAAAATCGTCTGAGGACGCCACTATTGACCGCATCGCCACCCTCATCGAGCAGGGGGCGCTATAATGGCCAAAAATAAAGATTTTTATAACAACAAAGGCTAACAATTTTTTTGTAACTTTGTTATATCGTTGCAGGGCAACCCGAAAGGCTGCTCCGACATATTTATTAACATCTTCATAACCATATATTCGCTCCAGCATGACTAAGACACTCAAAGAGATGGCCCTTGACTACCATCAATATCCGATTCCGGGCAAAATCGAGACATTACCCACCAAACCATATTACACCCAACAGGACCTCGCGCTGGCATATTCGCCCGGCGTGGCCTATCCCTGCCTGGAAATCAAGGATAATGCTGCCGATGTATTCAAGTACACCAACAAAGGCAATCTCGTAGCTGTCATCTCCAACGGTACAGCCGTGCTCGGTCTTGGCAATATAGGAGCTCTCGCAGGCAAGCCCGTCATGGAGGGTAAGGCACTACTCTTCAAGATATTCGCCGGACTCAACTGCTATGACATCGAAGTCAACGAAACCGACCCGGCCAAGTTCGTGGAAATCGTCAAAGCAATCTCCCCGACATTCGGCGGCATCAACCTTGAGGACATCAAGGCGCCCGAGTGCTTCGAGATCGAGCGCCGCCTGAAGGAGGAGTGTGATATCCCCGTCATGCACGACGACCAGCACGGCACCGCCATCATCTCGGCAGCCGGCCTGCTCAATGCCCTTGAGATCCAGGGCAAGAAGATTGAAGATGTCAAGCTCGTAGTCAACGGAGCCGGCGCAGCAGCTGTATCGTGCACACTGCTCTACATCGCTCTCGGCCTCAAGCGAGAGAACATAGTCATGTGCGACAGCAAGGGCGTCATAACCGCCTCCCGTCCCGACCTCAACGAGCAGAAGCGACAGTTTGCCACCGACCGCGACATCACCACCCTGGCCGAAGCCATGGTCGGCGCCGATGTCTTCCTCGGACTGTCAGTCAAGGATGTAGTCACCGTCGATATGGTCAAGTCGATGGCTCCCAATCCTATTGTCTTCGCTCTGGCCAACCCTGACCCCGAGATAGCCTACGAAGCTGCGGTGACCTCACGACCCGACCTGATCTTCGCTACCGGCCGCTCCGACTATCCCAACCAGATCAACAATGTGCTGGGCTTCCCCTACATATTCCGCGGCGCACTCGACTGCGGCGCAACTCAGATCAACGAGACCATGAAGCTGTCGGCAGCCCACGCTATCGCCAGGCTCGCCAAGCTCCCCGTGCCCGCTGTAGTCAACGATGCCTACGGTACCACCGATCTGAAATTCGGCCGTGACTATATCCTGCCGAAACCCTTCGATCCCCGCTTGCTGACAACAGTGTCGCCCGCTGTGGCCCGAGGCGCCATGGAAAGCGGAGTAGCCACTCACCCGATCACCGACTGGGATGCCTACACCTCTCAGCTGGAGAACATGAAGACCGGCGACGACAAGACCATGCGCCAGGTCATCGAGATGATCAAATAACGACACTACATATACCCATACAGAGAGAGCTTGCCGTGGAGTCACAGCAAGCTCTCTCTGTATATACCTTGGAATGGGTTTAGCGGGCGGTGATTTCGTCGACGAAGAGGAAGCCGAGGCATCCGGCGTAGGGATGGCCTTCGGGATAGATGTATTCGGGACGGATGACAACGCGCAGATAGTTCATCTCGCGGGGGAAGAAGTTGACCGAGTGAGTGGCAACCTCGTAATTGTGTACCCCCTCGACAGCGGGATACTCCTCAGAGGCGATCAGGTGCCAGTTTTCACCATCGTCGGATGAGAACACCTGCACGCCGCGACATCCGGTCACAGCATCGTCGGTGAAGACGGCTGTCGAGAATGTGACATTGTTCAGGCGCATGCGCCGGGGGAGGGTGATTGTGGCGTCGCAGTTCTTGCCTGAGAAGCCGATCCAGCGGCCTGTGCGGTAGTTGCCGTTGCCATGCAGGCCGTCGATGAGCGACTGTGCGCCTCCGAAGGCATAGCCGGCGTCAGGCTCCTCAGCGAGCCTGATGGGGCTGAAGGCGATGGCCGAGGGCTGGAGAGTGTCGCAGACAGCGTGTCCGGGCACACCATCCTTGAAGGCTGTCACCGCTATGAAGCATGAGTCTGAGAGAGACACAGGTCCTTCATATTTGGCCGACTTCATCGAGGGCCTGGAGCCGTCGAGAGTGTAGCGGATATCGTAGCCGGGGAGGGCCGAGCAGTCGACCACGAGAGCGCGGTTGAGGGTGTCGACATTGTATTTCACCTCCACGTCGGCGATGTGCTTGGCATAGTTGTAGCCGAGCTTGTCGTAGAGGGCGAGGAGGGCCGGGATGCGGGTCTTGAACTCCTCGAAGTCCTTACCCTCGGGGGCGCGCCATTGCACTTCGGAGAGGGCAGCCAGGCGGGGGAGCTCCATATACTGAGCGTGAGAGAAGGTCGGGATATATTCGGTCCAGAGGTTGCTCTGGGCGCCGAGCACGAGCTTGCGCTGCTCATCGGTCATAGTTGGAAGGCAGGGCTCAAGGCCGTAGACCTTTTCGACAGTGGTCAGGCCGCCGATAGCGTAGGGCTCGTTGGCGGTGTCCTTGGTCTGATAGAAGTCGAAGTAGCAGTGGCTGGTCGGGGTGAGGATCACTTCGTGGCCACGGGCAGTACCCTCGTAAGCGCCCTCGACGCCGCGCCATGACATGATGACAGCATCCCGGGGGATGTCACACTCGAGGATCTCGTCCCAGCCAATGGCACGCTTGCCGTGGCGACCGAGGACGTCGCATGCGAAGCGGGTGACATAGCCCTGGAGCTGCGACTCGGGAGAGACGCCATCCTTCCACTCCAGGCCGAGCTCCTTGATGCGGGCCTGGCAGTCGGGGCACTGAGCCCAGAGCACCTTCGGGCACTCGTCGCCGCCGATATGGAAATAGGGTGCGGGGAATATCTCAGCCACCTCGGAGAGGATATCCTCGATAAACTTCATGGTGACATCCTTGCCGGGGCAGAGCACGCCGTCATTGACGCCCCATGCGCGCCACACCTCGTAGGGGCCGCCGGTGCAGCCCAGCTCGGGATAGGAAGCCATGGCGGCCATCATATGGCCGGGGAGGTCGACTTCCGGCACGACCATGATGTGGCGGTCAGCGGCATACTTGACTATCTCGCGGGCCTCGTCCTGGGTATAGAAGCCTGAGACGGGGGTGTTGTCATAGTCGGGACCGGTGCGTCCGATGATGGAGTTGGGGCGGTAAGAGCCGATCTCGGTCAGCCTGGGATATTTCTTGCTCTCGATGCGCCATCCCTGGTCGTCGGTCAGATGCCAGTGGAGGGTGTTGATGCCATGGAGAGCGATCATATCGATGAATGTCTTCACCTCGTCGACAGTGAAGAAATGGCGTGACACATCGAAGTGGGTGCCGCGATAAGCGAAGCGGGGGGCGGCGGCTACCTCGCCGGAGGGTATCTCCACGCGACCGCTCCTGTCGAGGGTGGCGGGTATGGCCTTTCGGAGGGTCTGGATGCCGTAGAACGTGCCTGCCGTGGTCGAGCCGTTGATGACGATGCGCTCCGGAGTGACTGTGATCTGATAGGCCTCGGGATTGTCATTCTTCAGGTCGGCGCGAAGCTCAATGATGCCTGACGACTTACCCTTGAGCCCTGTGGGGAGGTAGCTGCGGAGGAGCTCGGCGTCCTTGGCGAGCTCGGCGGGAGCCTCGACAGTCGGGTTGGCGCCCAGGGTGAATGGAGCGGCACCCACAGTCGCCTCGATCATGTCGGGCAGGGGGATGGTATTGAAAGAGGCCTTGACGGCAGCGCCCGATGTGAGCGCCGCCATGACCGATGATACTAAAAAGAAAGAAATACGCTTCATTGGTATGTATCAGGTTATAAGATAATCAAAGATTGCCGCCACGCTTCATGCCCTCTTCGACCTCTTTCCAGAGATTCTTGTCGATGATGTGGCAGATATCGAAGATCATAAGACCGTCAGAGCCGCGGAGATTCATCTCGATGGCACGGGTGAGCTTGGAGGGGTCGTCGTAGTACTGATCGACGAGCAGGCCTCCCATCACTTCATTGTCGCCAAGGATGTCGCGCAGATGCTGGCAAGAGCCCTGCACGCAATACCATGATCCGGAGTGGCCCTGCGAGTCAGTTTCGTTCCAGACCTCTTCGGGGTCGTCGCGCTCCTCGGCCACGGTGATGTTGGTGTAATAGTTGCCGGTGGTGTAGAGGTCGATGAGCTCGGCATAGCCGGTGTTCTTGTAGGTCTCTGACGCCCACTCGGGGAAGTCGACATGGGGATCGTAGGTATCGGAAGCGAAGTTGACGCCCACCTCGTAGTAGGAGGGATACCATGCGCCGGTATAGGTGGCGAAGGTAGCGTCGGGGTTGGCCTCCTTGACGGTCTTGCGGGCACGCTTCATGAAGTCCTTGATGTTCTGGGCGCGCCACTCGATCCATTCCTTATAGTATTTGCCGGGGATGACGCGGAAGTTGCTCCCATCGCCGATCTTTTTGAGCGAGAGGATATCGTCGGGGAACTTCTTGATTTTCTTGCCGATATGCTTTTCAAACTCGCGGCGTGAGAGGTCGGAGAAGTCGGCAGTGATGCCATCGTAGCGCACGCGGTCGAGCATCAGGCCGTCGGCCTGGGGATACTTGGTGAGCACCTCGGTCATGACGCTGAGGATATAGTCCTGATATTCAGGGTTGATGGGGTTGACCATGCCGCCATACTTATGCTTCTGCTCAGTGATGGGGATGAGGCCGCGGTCGGGGTCGAGCACGATCGACGCCCACTCGGGATGTCCCTCGTAGATGAGGCCCTTGTCAAGATAGTTGTGGCCGGCGCAGAAGGCATTCATTGATACGAGCACTTTGAGACCGCGGCGGTGGCCCTCCTCGATAAATTTGCCGAGATAGTCGAAGTCGATAGGCTTGTCGGAGTATTTGCCAGAGAACTTGGGAGCGAGCTCACTGTCATAGGCGAGGTAGCCGGAGATGGGGCGCACGCAGGCTACGGCGTGGGTGAAGCCGAGGTCGGCGATGCGATCGATGTACTTGGTGATGGTGTCGGGGTGGCTGAAGCGATCCCAGTTGCCGGAGACGTCAAACCACATCAGGGCTGTCTTCTTGTAGCCGGGCACCTTGAGGATGAAGGGAGCCGCGGGGACGCCGGCATTGTTGAAGAGCGTAGACTCATAGTAGTTGTGGTAGCCGTAGCGCACCTCGACGGGGTCCTTGACAGGCGACTTGACGGCAATCTTGTTGTTGCCCCAGGCGTTGGCTGTGGCGGGGTGGATGCCTCCGTAGGGGTCGACCACCTCGAAGCCCTCGAGGGGGCATCGTGTCGGGGTCATGCCCGACTTGGCATTGTCGAAGGTGATGACGATGGTAGAGTCCTTGGGGTTGTAGGCAGCCGAGCGGGCGATGGGAGCCTTGGCGTCGGCGCCGGGGCGGCCGTAGGTATCCTCGAGGGCCAGACGTGCCAGGCGCTGGCCGACCTCGATCTTGCGCGGGGGGTGGATGAAGATTGAGTCGCCCAGGTCGCCGGTGGTGGCCATGGCTACATTCTCTACCTCATCTTGCAGCTCATTCTGAACCTGGCGGAAGCGGGCCCACCGGGTAGCCTTCGAGTCGCCGCCGCTGAAGGGGGCGAGCTGGACGTAGTAGACGGGAAGCGAATCGTTGCGGAAGAGGCGGCTCCACTCCTTCTTCCACTCGGGGAAGAGCTTTTTGTAGAGCGCGGGGTCGGCGCTGTTGGCCTCGCCCTGATACCATATCACACCCTTGACGGGGAAGCCTTCCCAGGCGGCTGTCATGCCGTTGTAGAGGAGCGTCGGGGTGCCTGTCAGCCAGCCGAACTCGGTCTGGTCCTTGGCGGGGAGCTCCATGTCGGGAAACTCTGCCTCAAGCACCTCGCGTGGCATCCAGGCCTGAATGCGCGAGTCGCTCCAGCAGCACTGTATCAGGCCGATTGGAAGCTTGGTGACATCCTGGATATAGTCGCCGAAGACATAGCCCACGGCACTGAAGTCGCCCGCGTCCTGAGGGTTGACGCGAGTCCATGTGCCGCCGGTGGCGTCGACATTGGGGACGGTATTGTGGGCGCGGGGCTGGCGGAAGAGGCGGAGGGTGCGGGTCGAGTCGGCGCGGGCTATCATGTCGGCCGTGCCGCGGGCGGGCTGTCCGGCAAATCCTCGCAGAGGCATCTCCATGTTGCTCTGGCCGCCGCATACCCAGACGTCGCCAATGAGCACATCATCGAGTGTCACGCTGCCGTCAGGGTCGGTGACGGTGACGGTGTAGGGGCCGCCGGCGGCCGGGGTGGGCAGGACTACCTTCCATGCGCCATCGGTCTCGGAGGCAGTGGCGGTCAGCAGAGTCTTCTGACTCCACGACGGCTTCACCTTGACACGCGAGCCGGGCGCGGCATATCCGCGGAGCTCCACGTCGGCATTCTGTTGAAGCACCATGTTACTTGAGAAAATCGGCGACAGCTTGACAGCAGCTTCCGATCGAACGCTGCACAGCGGGCTCACAAGAGTCACAGCCGCTGCGACAGCCAGACAGTTGAAAATTTTCATGATTGTATGACTGGTTATTGTTGATTCTACACTTGAGATCCGGCGGGATGGCCGCATTATACTTGCAAATATATGAAAATTATAGATAAATAGCCGTTACATTAGCTAAAAATTTTAATATCTACCAAATATGTCTTATATTTGCCGGAAATAACCCCATACTTACACTCTCCACCATGGCCCACAACCTCCTGACAGCTATCGAAAAAGGCAATAAAAGCGCCATCCAGAAGAAGCGAATCATCAACTATCACATCCACAACGGCAACTCGACCATCTCGGAGCTGTCGCGGGCGCTCGACATCAGCGTCCCGACCGTCACCAAGCTCATCGAGGAGATGTGTGACTCCAAGATAATACTCGCCTACGGCAAGCTCGAGACCTCCGAGGGGCGCCACCCGCACCTCTACGGCCTCAACCCCGACTCCGGCTATTTCATCGGCGTCGACGTCAATCTCGGCAGCGTCAATATGGCGCTGATGAATTTCAGCGGCGAGATCATCGACCAGACCCTCAATCAGCAACGCGACATATCCAACACGGCGCAGGGCCTCGACAATCTCTGCACGCTGATCGACGACTTCATCAACTCGCTCGACATCCGCCGCGAGATGATACTCAATGTCAATGTCAACATCTCGGGGCGCGTCAACCCCGAGGACGGCTACAGCTTCAGCTGGTTTAATGTCGGCGAAGAGCCTGTAGCCCGGGTGCTTTCGCGCCGCCTGTCGCTCCCCGTCACGGTCGAGAACGACTCCCGTGCGATGACCTACGGAGAATATCTCAGCAGCGAATACACCGACCGCAATAACATCCTGTTTATCAACCTCTCATGGGGCCTCGGCCTGGGCATGATCGTCGACGGCAAGGCCTACAAAGGGCGCTCCGGATTTGCCGGAGAGTTTGGCCACTACCCCTGCTACGACAACGAGCTGATCTGCCACTGCGGCAAGAAAGGGTGCCTCGAGACAGAGGCCTCCGGTCGCGCTCTGCATCGCAAGCTCGTGGAGCGTGTAGGCCGCGGGGAGACGAGTATCCTCTCCGATGCTATCAAGAAGAACCCCGACGCCGTCACCCTCTACGACATCATCGACGCCATAAATCATGAGGACGTCCTCTGCATCGACCTCCTTGAGGAGATCGGCCAGAAGCTCGGGCGCCACATCGCCGGGCTGATCAACATCTTCAATCCCGACACGGTGATTATCGGCGGTGTACTCTCCCAGACAGGCGACTACATCCTCCAGCCGATCTGCGCAGCGGTGCGCAAACACTCACTCAACATCGTCAACCGCGACACCGTCATCACCCTCTCGCGCCTCAAAGAGCGGGCCGGCGTCATAGGCGCCTGCATGCTCGCCCGTTCCCGGATGTTCGATTTCTAATGATCTGCGCGGAGAGGGGCGGTTATTTCATAATCTCCGAGGAGTCGACGCAAGGGATACCCATATTGCGGATATCATATATATTGGCTTTGGCCACTTCTTCGCTGGCAGCCGAGCAACAGTCGGTCACGACGGTAGTGTTATAGTCAAGACTCATAGAGTCGACGGCTGTAGACCGCACACAATTAGGATATTGCGTACCTGTCAGGTAGACATTTTTCACACCCAGACCGCGCAGGATTATGTCAAGATCGGTGCCGAAGAATGCGCTGAAGCGTTGCTTCTCGACCGATATGTCGCCCGGCTGCGGGGCAATAGCGTCAGGGATGGCAGCTCCGTGAGTTCCCGCGATACAGAATGGATGACCTTCCTCGAAGAAGTGACGGCGAAACAGCTCTGCATCCACTCCTGAAGGCCTGTGTATGCGGTAGATATAGATTACAGCCCAGTCATTGGCGCGCCCCCAGTCGAGAAACTTCTTGATAGCCGGGAGGGTATCATAAGCACCCATCACACGCATCGGCGAGTCGGGCATTACAAAATCATTTTCCATATCGATCACGAGGATCGCATTCTCAGCATGAGTCAGCATGCCGTCAATTTTCTTTTCCATAAGGTAAGTAACTGTTGATAATTAAACGATATTATGTGCAAAGTAGCTGTCAATTTTAATCTTTCATACCATCTATGACTGTAAATCGGTCTATATCCTCAATTTCCATCCCATATATAGTATAAATTAATTTTCAACAGTTACTTAAATATCAGTCTTTATATTAACGCCCTCCAGGGGCTACGGGTTCGCCGCCACAGCCTGCCGGCGACTCACCTGCATCGTGTGTGGCACCCCAAAAAAAAGACAGCGCCCCGAACCTCTGATGAGATTCGGGGCGCCGGTATAAGCGGTGATTCTTTATCTTACGCTTCAGCTACGGGCTGAACGTTGATAAACTGACGGCCACCCTTGCCTTCGGTGAACACAACAGTACCATCGATGAGGGCATAGAGGGTATGGTCTTTGCCGATACCTACGTTGAGGCCGGGATGATGTACGGTGCCACGCTGGCGCTTGATGATGTTGCCGGCTTTAGCATGCTGACCACCAAAAATCTTAACACCGAGTCGTTTGCTTTCTGACTCACGTCCGTTCTTAGAACTACCTACACCTTTCTTATGTGCCATTTCTTTAAGAATTAAGGGGTTATGCTACTACGTCTTTGATCACTACCTGGGTGAAGTACTGGCGATGGCCGTTTTTACGACGATAGCCTTTGCGACGCTTCTTTTTGAAGACGATCACTTTATCACCTTTCACGAGGGGACGTTTCACCTCGCAAACTACTTTTGCTCCTTCTACGGTAGGAGCGCCTACCTTAACGGCACCGTCGGCGTCAACGAGGAGTACGCGGTCGAACTCTACTACGTCGCCTTCCTTCTTCTCGTCGCCGAGATAGTGTACATACAGGAACTTACCGGCTTCTGCCTTAAACTGCTGTCCCTGGATTTCTACGATTACAAACATCTGTCAGTTAAGTGTTTATAGTTAAGTCCGCCGGGCGGGCAGTCACCCCATAAAGGGTGGAAGCCACTTGTTCGGGGCCCTTGCGGCACAATTTTGCGGTGCAAAGCTACTACATTTTCGGCTCGCACACAAATATTTGGCTAACTTTTTTTCATCGGAAGGGGAAATTATTTTCCGTCGATGACGGCGCGGACGTCGGCTTCGGTGCCTCGAAAGGGGCCGGAGTGGCCGAGTTTGAGGGTACACATGGCGGCGGCGAAGCGGCCTGCTTCCTCGTAGGTGGCTCCGCGGCTGCGGCTGTAGAGGTAGCCGGCCATGTAGGTGTCGCCGCATCCGGTGGCGTCGACGACGTCGGGAGTGGGATATGCGGGAATCTCGATGTATCGTCCGTCGGCATAGATGAGTGAGCCGTGGTCGCCGAGGGTCAGGAGGACTTCGCGGCAGCCCCAGTCGGCGAGGATACGTGCGGCCTGGCGGGGGTCGGTGGTGCCGGTGAGGGTCTCCATCTCTTTCTCGTTGGCTTTGAGGATGTCGATATACTTCAGGGCTTCAAGCTTGTCGGCCCAGTCGATGGGGTGGACTTGCTCGCCACGGACTTCGCGGAGGTAGCCCTGAGCGTCGACTGATACGATGCCCTTGGCGGAGAGCATGCGGATGGCGTCGAGGGAGAAGTCGTCGGCCAGTAGGGTGCCGAGATGGAAGATGCGACCATCGACGGGGGCGAGATTGTCGACGGTGAAGGGGTCGGCTTTGGCGAGGACGCGCTGCCGGCGGTCGTTCTGATTCTCGCCATATTTATTTTCGAAATAGACGGAGCGGCGTGAGGGGATGACTTCGACGTCGATACCCTCGGCGCGGATGTCGTCGACGGCATTCATCTCGGAGAGTGCGAGTGAGGTGACGAGCTTGAAGCCGGAATGGTCGAGGCCGGCGAGGGCATGGGCGAAATAGAAGGCTGTGCCGCCGGGGGAGTAGGCTTCGAGGCGCGGGGTGATGATCTTGTCGAGGGTGATGTGGCCTATGCAGACTATATCGGGCTTGTTCATGGAGGTCAGGTGTTAAGTATTAGTTATGAGTTATGAGTTATGAGCGGCGGGCGCGTGACATCATGCGGGCATAGATGAGGACGGCGAGATAGCCGGCGCAGGGGACGATGAAGGCTGTCGTGATGGAGGTCTGACCGGCAACCCAGCCCATGAGGGAGGTGCCGACGGCGCCGCCGAGGGGGGTCATCATCAGGAATGAGGAGGCTATCTTGGTCATGCCCTTGACGCCGCTGATGGTGATGGCAAATATCGTGGGGAACATGATGGCCTCGAAGGCGTAGCAACCGAAGACGGCGTAGCGGGAGATGCTGCCGAAGTCGAGGGCGACGACGGCTGAGCAGACGACGGTCAGGAGGGCGCAGACCGTCAGGACCCTGGCGGCGCTGATGCGGCTCATGACGGCGCTGCCGATGATGCGGGCTACCATGAAGAGGCCGAGGGCACCGAAGGAGAGCACAAGGGTGGCTGTGTGCTTTGACATCCAGCCGCTATCGACGGAGTAGTTGATAAACATGCTGTTGATGGAGATCTCGGCTATCTCGTAGCAGAAGAGGGCTAAGACGCCCATGCGGAATTTGGCGGAGCTCCAGAGGCGGCGGATGGTGGCCGTCAGGCCTGTGGGGGCGGTGGCGTCACCGTCGGCTGACTCGATGGCGGTGTCCTTGATTTCGGGAAGGCGGACGCGCGTAAAGATCATGGCCACAATGAGTACGACGCCTCCCATGATGGAGTAAGGGATCGATATCTGGGCATCAGTCTCGCTGAAGAGGTAGCCGCCGACAACTACGGGGCCGAGGATGGAGCCGAGGCCGTTGAGCGACTGGGCGAGGTTGAGGCGGCTCGCAGCAGTGGCAGGGTCGCCGAGCTCGGCAGCATAGGGATTGGCAGCCGTCTCAAGGACGGCGAGGCCGCAGCCGAGGATGAAGAGCGCCCCCAGGAAAAGGGAGAATGACGAGACCCCCTCGCCGGGAATGAAGAGGAATGCGCCTAAGGCGAATAGGCCCAGACCCATGACTACGCCGCGACGATAGCCGTAGCGGGTGATGAAGATGCCGGCCGGGAGTGCCATCAGGGCATAGGCGAGGTAGGTGCTGGCCTGGATGAGGGTAGACTGAAAGACCGATACAGAGAGGCTCTCCTGGAAGTGCTTGTTGAGCACATCGAGAATCGAGCGCGCGAATCCCCAGAGGAAGAAAAGCGACGTGATGAGGATAAACGGCAGAAGATACGTGCGGCTTATCAGACCCTTTTTAACATTTGACATTATTTTTTCTTTATTTCTTTAGCAAAATGGTGATATCGGCCGTCGCCGGGCGGATATGTGGGCGCGTAACGAGCGATAAACTTTGCAAATGTAGTAAAATAATCCATACAGCCCAGTTAAATTTATTTAACATTTTCAGTTCATCCTATATTTTTATCACGGTAGGCTGACAATGTCCATCCACTTCATCCGTTTCAGTAGATTATGGTGCTGATAGTCGGAAACTTCAGTATATTTGCAGAAAAACAGCACACACTATGGCCAATGAGAATGAAATATTGCAAAGACTGAAGGCGAAAGTCGGGTTGGATATGGCTAAAAGCAGCGACTTCGATACGCTGTCGCAGGCGATCATCGACGCCACGCGAGAGAATCTCTCTGTCAACACGCTCAAACGTCTCTTCGGCTTTAAGACCGACAAGGTCGTCCCGCGTCTGTCGACGATGGACATCATCGCTCAGTATCTGGGATATCCCGACTATGACTCGCTGATAAAAGATCTCGGAGATGATGCCGATATCTCACTTTTTACACCGATAGACTGCCTGGAGGTCAAGCAGCTGGAGAAGGGGACGCAGATCCGGGTGTCGTATGATCCCAACAGGGTCTTCTTTCTGACATATCTGGGCGAGTGTCAGTTTATCGTCAACGACATCGAAGGGAGCAAGAACATCCGCAAAGGCGACCTGCTGACAATCACCCAGCTGGCGGTCGGACACAGATTTGTGGTAGCGCATGTAGTTCGCGATGGCATGGATCTGGGCGGATACGAGTCAGCAAAGTTTAAGGGGGTGAAGTCGGTCGAATTAATATTATGACGATATACCAAGATCCTATTTCACAATATTTGTTAATACCGGGAAACGGCGTCTAATCCTCAATTACCGAAATAACTTCAGCTTTTACGGCATTGGCCCTTCGCAGATAGCTCTTGTAAGCATCAGTGGCTGAGACCATGACGCTCATCTTTCTTTCCGAAATCTCAGGGAATAACCCCGTGACGACCGATACAGTACTATCGGTGATAACCGCCTCTTCTAAAGCTAAATACGCCTCCCAGTTTTCGACAAGCTGCTGCCTCGAGAGAGTTGTGTCGGCCCGCATGGCATCGAGCTTGTCAAGCCCGGCTATCAATCCATTGAAAAGCGGCTCCAGGTTGGCATTTAAGTCGGTCGGCTCAATAATGGCCTGTGGCATCGGCGCGGGGTGCTGTGGCTCGGGGGCAGACTCCGGCGAGAGGCGACGGACAGTGGCGGCTGTGGAGTCCTCTTGCTGGCTCGCTGCATCCGGAGCTACGACCTCAGTGGATCGCACATCATATTCGGGCTGCCGGTCGAAGTAGACCTTCCCGATCAGAAGCCCGAGAGCCATCATAGTCAGTACTATTATAAATATGTATTTAGTGACTGGGCCGCCGCGCGACCTTTCGGAAAGGATCTCTAAAAGAGTTTCGCTATTTATATCAGAGTCGAGGCACGCCTTTACAAACTTATGGCCTACAGAAAGCCTGAACCCTTTGACATCGGCACGGAGCCGCTCGACCACCATCGCGATGGCGCGGAAATCGATGGTAGTCCGGCCCCTGTCGTCGACCGACAGCCCGTAGCGCCCCGGATGTCCCGAGCTATCGGCTAAGGCATCCGTGTAGGATTTGTCGAAGTCGATCAGCACCAGATTCTTAGTATTGGCAGTGATGATGATATTGTCAGGCTTGATGTCGCAATGCACCACGTTGTGGCGGTGCAGATAGTCGACCACCTCAACCAGCTCACGGAGCATCTTGACGACATTACGTTCACTCGTAAGCCAGGCATCATTCCGCCTGATCATCTCGGCAAGAGTCAATCCGTCGACATAGTCCATAACGATATAATCGCGATGAAACTCATGGTAGACCGGGAGCGACGGGTGGTGCAACCTCACCCCGACGTCAAACTCCTTGTCGAGCGCATCCAGATATAGAGGCATCATGCGCAGCTCCTCCTTGAGCCGCTTGACAAACACCTCGCGCCGCTGCCAGCGGGTGCGGAAGATGTCGCAGGTAGAGCCCCCGGCCGTAAGGCGGGTAGCCTCCTCGAAATCAATCTCGTGAACCGAGTCACGGGATAAATGGTCAGAGCTGTTGAGAAACTGCGACATGGCGATTAATATTCCACTGCAAAGTTAGCGATTTCCCGCAAACTGACAGAAGAGTATGAATTTTCATTTTTACTGCCCACCAATATTCGAATGGATGAAATGGATGTAGGCGGGATGGAGGAATGGGAGTAACTTTGGGGTAGCAAAGGGATTGACCCACGCAACAAGCCGGGATGACAGCGGCAGGATACGGAGCAATATGGTCTGTATTATTTTTGGCACAATCAGATTATTAGTGTATATTTGCCACGTCATCAGAAAATCTCGAGAGC
>JAAVFS010000028.1 GCA_014800605.1 Bacteroidales bacterium
ATACGCCTTGCCCCCTTAGGGAAAGGGCCGATGTGTCCGCTGACCGATAACGCGAAGGCTGCCCTTAACTATCTGAACAGGGAGCTCTACCACACCATACTGCAGGTGGAGATCGCCCTCTGCGGAGTGAATGGCTATTGCCCCGAGATCTACGACACCTGGTGCACCATCAGCGACTCCATGGCGGCCATCTACGACTACATGAAACCTTACATCGAGCTCGCCGTCGGCCATCCCGACCTGGAGTTCTGATTAGTGGTGGAAGCGGCGGGAGGCGTCAATGCGAAGTAGGATGAAGAGCAGGAATGTGAATCCCCAGAGCGAAGAGCCTCCATAGCTGAAGAATGGCAGAGGAATACCGATTACTGGGCATAGTCCGATCACCATGCCGATGTTGATGCAGAAATGGACTATCAGATAGCTCGCCACGCAGTAGGCATAGACTCGCCCGAAGGTAGTGGGCTGGCGCTCGGCAATGTGGATGACTCGGAGTATCAGAGCGACAAACAGAAGCATGGTGACTGTCGTTCCGATAAATCCTTCCTCCTCGCCGATTGTGCAGAAGATGAAGTCGGTATGTTGCTCAGGCACGTATTTGAGCTTGGTCTGCGTTCCCATCAGGAATCCCTTGCCGGTCAGACCGCCTGACCCGATTGCGATCTTTGACTGATTTACATTATAGCCGGCACGAAGCGGATCATTCTCGATGCCGAGCGAGACCTTGATGCGCTGCTGTTGGTGGGGCTGGAGGACGCTGGTAAACACATAGTTGACCGAGAACATGAATCCTATTGTCAGCACGGTCATGGTGACGATGGCTGCCAGGCGGATAATACGGGTGCGTATCAACTCGAGGATGATATAGATCGTTGACGCGCCGATCAGCCCCATGAAAAAGTAATTACCGTTGACGCTAATGCCGAGGCACCCGAGAATCCACACGATCAGTGAGGCTGCGATGAATCCGATGAGAATGTTGCGAGCCGGGATGAGCGTCTTGCTATAGAAGGCAAGCATCGAGATCATGGCTACCATCAGGAGGACGTAGACTACAAACTCGCCGTCAGGAATACTGAGGGTGGTGTGTTCGGTATATTTGATGGTGACTACGAATATGGCGACGGCCATGGTCATGGCAAGCAGTACGAGTCCCGACATGCCCTCGCGATAGAGCACGAAGAGGAGCCCGAGATAGACGAGTGCCGAGCCGGTCTCATGCTGAGCGAGGATGAGCATGATGGGGAGAAAGATGATGCTGATGGCCTTGAGATAGTTGGTCGGCTTGGCGTTGAGATTGAAATTGTAGCCACCGAAGAGCTTTGCCAGAGCCAGTGCTGTAGCGAATTTGGCAAATTCGGCCGGTTGCAGACTCATTGGCCCCAGTACGAGCCACGAGCGTGAGCCCTTGATGTTAGGCGCAATGAAGATCGTGACGACGAGTAGCAGCAAGATACCTATGTATATTGGGTAGGCGTAGGTCTCATACAGGTGTTCTTCGATAAGCAAGAGCATGAATCCCAGGATAATAGAGAATCCGACCCAATAGATCTGCTTGCCGGAAAACTCGCTGAAGTCAAAGATGCTTGCCTTGTCAAAGTCGTAGCTGGCTGCGTATATGCTGATGACGCCACCGATCACGAGGAGCAAGTAGAGCGCGACCGTAAACCAGTCGAGGCTCTTGAACGGGGATTGATGGCGGGGATTAGTGCTTCTTAACTCCACTGTATATTATGGTATTGGAATTCAACATATTGTCTTCAATATACTTCCTTTCGGGAGAGATCTCGCCCTTGAGATACTTCTCGATTATCAGGCTACCGATAGGCACTCCGAACGCGGCTCCGAAGCCGGCATTTTCGACATAGACGCAGACGGCGATCTCCGGATCCTCGTAGGGGGCGAAGCCGATGAATGCGGAGTGGTCGCGGCCGTGGGGGTTCTGAGCCGTACCGGTCTTGCCGGCTACGGCGATATCAGGAAGATTGGCCAGACGGCAGGTGCCCCCCAGGACGGCCATACGCATACCTTCGGCTATCTCGGGATACCACTTGGAGTCAATGGTCGGATAGGTGCGGGTGGTATATTTTTCGGCGATGGTAGAGTCTTCGATCTCTTTGACAGCGTGGGGGGTGATAAACCATCCGCGATTGGCTATAGTGGCAGCTACATTGGCTATCTGGAGCGGTGTGGCAAGGATCTCGCCCTGGCCGATTGAGACAGAGATGATCGTATTGGCGCTCCACCTGTTTTTGCCGTAAATCTTATTGTAGAACTCGGCGTTGGGGAGGAATCCGCGACCCTCGCTCGGGAGGTCGGTGCCCAGCGGATAGCCGTAGCCCATGGAGACTAAGTGGCGCTTCCAGGTCTCGAATGCTTCGGCCGTCGAGCCATACTTGGAGCGGTGATTGTCGACCAGGCTTTTGAATCCCCAGCAGAAATAGGCGTTGCAAGATGTCTGGAGCGCCGGTTTGAGCGGGATGGGGGAGCCGTGGCCGTGGCAGCCTACTCTCAGACCGCCGGAGATGAATCCGTGAAAGCAGGGATAGGCGGTGGAGAGGTTGACGATATTTTCCTGAAGGAGGATCAGGCCCTGGCCCGGCTTGAAGGTCGATCCGGGGGGATATACGCCCATGAGCGAGCGGTCGAAGAGGGGCTTGAATTTGTCGTTGACGAGTTCGCGATAGTTGAGTCCGCGCTGGCGGCCGGAGAGTTTCGAGGGGTCGTATGTCGGACTGGAGACCATGGCCAGGATCTCGCCAGTCTTGGGCTGAATGGCTACGACGGCGCCGATCTTGTTGACCATCAGACTCTCGGCATATTCCTGCAGTCGATAGTCGATGCTGAGCGTCAGGTTGCGGCCGGAGATGGCGGGGATGTCGCGCGCACCATCTTCGTAGCGCCCCTGGATGCGGCCGTGGGCGTCGCGGACCAGGATCTCAAAGCCTTTCTGTCCGCGCAGGGCGTCGTTGTAGCTCTTCTCTACGCCGAGGTCGCCGCAGTAGTCGCCGGGCGCATAGTATGGGTCGCGCTCTATGTCGGCGGGCGACACCTCGCGGATGTTGCCGAGGACGTTGGCGGCAGTCAGATGATTGTATTGGCGCAGTATGCGCTTCTGGATGAAGAAGCCGGGGAAGCGGTAGAGCTTCTCCTGCAGGCGACCATAGTCTTCGACGGAGAGATGGGTCAGCAGTACCTGCGGAGTGTAGGAGGAATAGCCGGGAGCGCGGCGCATGTCGGCGAGTCGCTTGTCAAACTGTTCGCGTGTCAGCGAGACAGTGTTGCAGAAGTCGAGCGTGTCGAAGGGCTCCACATCGCGCGGTATCATCATCACATCATAGGCCGGCTGATTGAATACGATCAGCTCGCCGTTGCGGTCGAAGATCAGTCCGCGCGAAGGGTAGATGGTCTTTTTGAAGAATGCGTTGTTGTCGGCAAAGTCCTTATAGCGGGTGTCGCGAATCTGGAGGTCGTAGAGCCTGAATCCGTAGATTATGGCGATGATTATAAGGAAAGCCGCGATGACATATTTGCGTTTTTCGAGTTTATAGTCTTTTCTCACTTTTCAGGGATGTTAGGCTGTCGATGCAGACGATAAAGATAAAGGTCAGAAGCGTACTTGCGACAATTCTAAGGACGAGCTGTCGCAGGGCGAAAAATGTGAATGACTCCAGGATGAAATAGAGTATGCAATAGAGCGTGGTAGCCGTGACTACATATTTGAGAAAGACACTCGGACTCAGGGTCTTCATCGAGGGGATGGTGTTGGCAAGGTCGTCTTCTCGCGGCATGTAGAGGCGGAGGATCGGGTTGCGCAGGGCGGCGAGGATGGTGCAGTCGAGTGCATTCATGCCGGGGGTGTCGCTGAAGATGTCGACGGTCAGGCCCAGCAGGAAGCTGAGGGTCAGCAGAGTATTGATGCCGATGCCGACCGGGAGCCGGAGGATGAAGAAGATGAATACCAGTGGGACAGCCATGCCGAAGAGGCAGATGTGATTGAACACGACTGCCTGTGCCGCTACCAGAACGACAAACAACAGGATGTATGATATGATCGTCTTGCCCATAGGTGATGGTCTATTCTTTTTTGCCGGCCTCGATCTCGCGGAGCTCGTCCAGATCGGAATTGATGATGACTCTCACGGTGGAGAGCTGGGCAAACTCTGTCAGCAGTCGGACACGCAGGGTGTAGAAGTTGTCGTCGTTGGTGGTGGCGCGTTCGATGATGGTGGCTACGGGGATGTCCGGGGGGAACATCGCCGAGTAGCCGCTCGTCACGATGGTGTCGCCGGGAGCGAAGACGGTATGCTTCGGTAGCTCTTCGACGAGTGCTGTCCGCGAGTCTTTGCCATCCCAGACCATGGAGCCGATGACTTCGTTGCCTTTGACTTTGCATGAGAGGCGGAAGTCGGGGTTGAGCAGAGAGATGATGCGTGCGAAGCGGTCGTTGACGATCTCGACTACGCCGATGACACCGTTCTGGTCGATGACTCCCATCTCGGGATGTATACCGTCGAGGGCTCCCTTGTCTATGGTGATATAGTTGTGGGGGTGGGAGATGGAGTTGTTGATGACCTTGGCGAGTATGAAGTCGTATTTTCTGGCCGGCTCGACTTCTGTGATGGAGTCGGCATACAGCCGGAGCGAGAGGGCGTCGACGCGGTCACGCAGGGCGAGGAGTTCGGAGGAGAGCTCGGCGTTCTGGCGCTGGAGATCGTCGTTGATGGCGCGGAGGTTGAAGTAGCCGGTGACGGAGTTGCTCATCCGATAGACTGACCCTGTGACGCGGGATGCGGATGTCAGATAGACATGCCTCTGGTAGGGGCTGTTGTTGAAGAGCAGCCCCAGACTAATTACGACGTAGAATATGAAGAGAAACCACGCCTGATGTTTTACCAGAAAGTTGAGCAGTGTACGCATTGACTGTCAGACGGTCAGCGGCGGATAGCGGGTAGCCTTAGCGGATAAGGAATGAGAAGGTATTGATGTGCTTGAGAGCTACGCCTGTGCCTTTGGCCACTGAGAGCAGGGGATCCTCAGCTACGTGGAAGGGGATACCGATCTTGTCAGTCAGTCGCTTGTCGAGGCCGCGCAGGAGAGCGCCGCCGCCGGCGAGCCAGATGCCATTGTGGACGATGTCGGCATAGAGCTCCGGGGGAGTCTCCTCGAGCGCACTGAGCACAGCGGCTTCGATCTTGGAGATCGACTTCTCGATGCAGTGTGAGATCTCCTGATAGGAGACGGGGATCTCCATCGGGAGGGCTGTCAGCTGGTTGGGGCCGTGGACGATATAGTCCTCAGGGGGATTGGCCAGCTCGGTGAGGGCGGAACCTACGTTCATCTTGATGAGTTCGGCTGTGCGGAGGCCCACCTTGACGTTGTGGGCGCGGCGCATGTGGTTCTGGATGTCCTCGGTGAGGTCGTCGCCGGCGATCTGGATGCTCTTGTTGCTGACGATGCCGCCCAGTGAGATGACGGCGATCTCGGTTGTGCCGCCACCTATGTCGACGATCATGTTGCCTTCGGCAGCCTCTACGTCGAGGCCGATACCGAGAGCGGCAGCCATGGGCTCATAGATCATGAAGACGTCGCGTCCGTTGGCGTGCTCGGATGAGTCGCGGACGGCGCGGATCTCGACTTCTGATGATCCGGAGGGGATGCCTACGACCATGCGGAGTGAGGGTGAGAACCAGTTGCTCTTGGAGCTTGCTTTCTTGACAAGGCCGCGGATCATAAGCTCGGCAGCTGTGAAGTCGGCGATGACGCCCTTGCGGAGGGGTCGGACGGTACGGATGCCGTCGGGCTCTTTGCCTTCCATCTGTTTGGCTTCCTTACCTACGGCGATAAGCTTGTCTGTGCGCTTGTCGAGGGCTACAATCGAGGGCTCGTTGATGACAATCTTATCATTGTGGATGATAATAGTGTTGGCAGTGCCCAGGTCGATTGCTATTTCTTTGGTCAGAGAGAAAAATCTCATTGTTGTCTGGTGCTGTTTATTATATTTTATTATATAATGTGTAGTGGTATTACCGAAATGCGGTGGTGACGGCTTAGTGCTTGAAGTGGCGGAAGCCGCTCTTGACCATGGCCATGTCGTGGGCGTCGCAGAATTCGATTGACTCGTTGTCGCGGATGGAGCCTCCGGGGTGAATTACGGCTTCGATGCCGGCCTCGTGGGCTATCTCGACGCAGT
The DNA here is from genome assembly GCA_014800605.1 of Bacteroidales bacterium. Lineage (GTDB taxonomy): Bacteria > Bacteroidota > Bacteroidia > Bacteroidales > Muribaculaceae > JAAVFS01. Next base: position 6,191 of record JAAVFS010000028.1, read on the forward strand.
CGGCGAAGGGGAAGAAGGCATCAGAAGCCATGGCAGCGCCCTTGAGGTCGAAGCCGAATGACTTGGCTTTGGCGATGGCCTGGCGGAGAGCGTCGACGCGTGAGGTCTGGCCTACGCCGCTTGCGAGGAGCTGACCGTTGCGGGCCAGGACGATGGCGTTGCTCTTGCTGTGCTTGACGATTTTGTTGGCGAAGAGCATGTCGGCAATCTGTTCGGGGGTGGGGGTGCGCTTGGTGACTACGGTCAGGTCGGCCTCGGTGACTACCTTGGTGTCGCGCTGCTGCATCAGGGCTCCGTTGAGCACTGAGCGGAACTGTCGAGTGGTCTTAAGCGGCTGCTTCTGGATGAGGATGATACGGTTTTTATTTTGCTCGAGGATGTCGAGTGCCTCATTGGAGTATTCGGGGGCGATGACCACCTCAAAGAAGATCTTGTTCATCTCCTGGGCTGTGGCGGCGTCGACGGGGCGGTTGCAGATGATTACGCCACCGAAGGCTGAGACGGGGTCGCCGGCGAGGGCGTCGGTCCAGGCCTGAAGGAGGGTGTCGCGAGAGGCGAGGCCGCAGGCGTTGTTGTGCTTGAGGATAGCTACTGTCGGAGCTTCAAATTCGGAGATGAGACAGACAGCGGCGTCGATGTCGAGGAGATTGTTGTAGGAGATCTCTTTGCCGTGGAGCTGGGTGAACATGGCTTCGAAGTCTCCGAAGAAGTATCCGGGCTGGTGGGGGTTCTCGCCGTAGCGCATCTTTTTCTCGCCGTCGAGAGCTACACGCATTGCTGAGGGGCCCTCGGCTGCGTCGAAGTAGTTGAAGATGGCTGAGTCGTAGCCGGAAGATACGGCGAATGCCTCTTTGGCGAGGTATTTGCGCTCTTCGAGTGTGCTGGTGGCGCCGTGGTTGCGGAGCATTTCTGCCAGGACGGGATACTGTGCCTTGGAGGCGACGATGATGACGTCGTTGAAGTTTTTGGCGGCGGCGCGGATGAGTGAGATGCCGCCTATGTCGATCTTCTCGATGATAGCGGCTTCGTCGGCGCCTGATTCTACAGTCTGGGTGAAGGGATAGAGATCGACGATGACGAGATCAATTTCAGGGATCTCATACTGAGCGGTCTGCTTGCAGTCCTCTTCGAGTGAGCGACGGCTGAGGATGCCGCCGAAGACCTTGGGGTGCAGGGTCTTGACGCGACCTCCGAGGATCGAGGGGTAGCCGGTCAGATCCTCTACTGCCTGACATGGGTAGCCGAGGCTTTCAATGAATGAGCGGGTGCCTCCGGTTGAGAGGAATTCGACGCCGTCGTCGTGCAGCATTTTCAGTATTTCATCGAGTCCGTCCTTATGGAAGACGGATACAAGAGCGGTCTTTATCTTTTTCACCTGTGACATGATGTGTTTAAAATGGACTAAATGAATTAATTGATTTGCAAATGTACTAAAAATCAATGTTGATAAAAAGCAATTAAGCAATTTTATTTTTAATGTGGCGTTATATAAACGATATGATACGTATTTATAATCTTATGCTTTTTGTTTTGGTCGCATATTCGGTTGCGGCTCAGGTCAATATACACGGCCTCGTTACTGATCGCGAGAATAAGCCTATTGAGTTTGCTACGGTCAGGGTCGGCGGCACGTCGATCGGCACGTCGACCGGCATCGACGGCCGCTACAGTCTGTCGGTTGCCGAACGCGATACGATTGATGTAATCTTCTCATGCATAGGCTATAAGGAGGAGCGCAAGCAGCTCGTTGACGCTACGGGCGATGTGGCTCTGAATGTCCGCCTGGCTTCGAAGACGCTCGACCTGAGCGAAGTGGAGGTGACCGATTTCCGCAAGCAGACATCGCAGATGCAGACGGTCGGATCTGACAGCTACAAGCTGGCAGCCGACGCGAGCGGTGGCAGCGTCGAGTCGCTGATTTCGACGATGGCCGGAGTCAGCAGCGGCAACGAGATGTCGTCGCAATACTCTGTGCGCGGCGGTACGTTTGACGAGAACAGCGTGTATATCAACGGCGTAGAAGTTTATCGACCGCAGCTCGTCACCAGCGGGCAGCAGGAAGGCCTCAGTATCATTAACCCTAATATGGTAGGGGCGATCGGATTCTCGACCGGCGGCTATGGCGCGGAGTATGCCGACAGGATGTCGTCAGTGCTTGACATCACCTATCGTGAGCCTGAGGCTTTCGAGGGGTCGGTCGGTCTGAGCCTGATGGGTGGCTCGCTGGCTATCGGCACCGGTTCAAAGCGCTTCTCTCAGCTACACGGCCTCCGCTACAAGAAAAATTCCTCGCTGCTGAGCTCGATGGATACCAAGGGCGAATATGACCCGTCATTCTTTGATTATCAGACCTCGATGACCTATCGGCTGAGTGACCGCTGGAAAGTGTCGCTGCTGGGCAACATCGCAATCAACGACTATCGGTTTGCTCCGGCGAGCCGCACTACAACCTTCGGCACGATGAACGATGCCAAGCAGTTTAAGGTGTTTTTCGACGGCCATGAGAAGGACAAGTTTGAGACCTATTTCGGCGCTCTGAGCATTGACTATCGCCATTCGCGCGCTTCACAGATCTCGCTCTTGGCGTCGGGCTATCTGACTAACGAGTTAGTCGCCTACGACATACAGGGCGAATACTGGCTTGACCAGGCCGGCACGTCGGGGAGCGGCGACAGCGGGAGCGCAATCGGTGGCGAGCTGGGTGTCGGCCGCTATCACGAGCATGCGCGTAACCGACTGAAAATGTCGGTGATGGCGCTCGGCCTCAGAGGCAATCTCGGTATCAGCAATCACAATATCACCTACGGCATGACCTTCAATCACGAGCAGATCCATGACCGCACCCGCGAGTGGGAGCTGCGCGACTCTGCCGGCTACACGCTCCCCTCTGACGGGGAGTCGGTAAAGATGATTTACTCGCTGACCTCGCGCCATGACATATCGTCAAACCGCCTGTCGCTCTTCGCTCAGGATGCATGGCGCATCCAGTCGACGGCCGGACTGTGGGTGATCAATGCCGGCATCAGAATGTCGTATTGGGATTTTAACAAGGAGTTTCTTTTCAGCCCCCGTGCCAATGTGGCTTTCATCCCCGAGCGCAACAATCACTGGACATTCCGCGCCGCCACTGGTATCTACTATCAGTCACCGTTTTACAAGGAGTATCGCCTTGCCGAACCGGATGCCGACAACAATGCCGTCATCCGGCTCAACCGCGACATCAAGGCTCAGCAGAGCATCCACTTCATCCTGGGTGCCGACTATACGTTCCGGGCGTTCAACCGTCCGTTCCGCCTATCGGGCGAGGCTTACTATAAGAAGCTTAACAACTTGATACCCTACGAGATAGACAACCTTAAGCTGACCTATGCCGGCGAGAATCTGTCACATGGCTATACGATGGGCCTTGACCTGAAACTGTTTGGCCAGTTTGTGCCCGGAACTGACTCATGGATAAGCTTTTCGCTGATGAAGACTGACGAGCTGCTCAATGGCGTGCATGTGCCCCGACCGACTGATCGCCGCTACAATCTCGCGGTCTATTTCACCGACTATTTCCCGAAGGTACCTCGCCTGAAATTCAGCCTCCGAGGCATCTTCTCCGACGGCCTGCCGACCACCCCTCCGCGCGGCAGTCGCGACAAGGGTTATTTCCGTGCGCCTGCTTATAAGCGTGTCGACATCGGCCTGAGCTATGGGCTGCTGATGCCCCCGTCGGAGGATAAGCCCCGCTCCGGCCTCGGCAAGATCTTTAAGGAGATATGGCTCGGTGTCGACGTGTTTAACCTGCTTGACATCAGTAATGTAAGCTCCTACTACTGGATCACCGACGTCAACAATATCCAGTATGCCGTGCCCAACTATCTGACCCGCCGTCAGCTCAACGTGCGCCTCTCGATCGACTTCTAACCGCTGCCAGGATCATCTTATATGTAATCCCATGACTATTAGGACGGAATATCATACCGAGAAAAGGTAGAAACACGAATTACCGCTTGGGTAATCGCATTTGATTGTGTTTGGGGTTATTCATTTTTTCGTTTTGTTCTCTCACGATTCCGTTGAGTATCTGACCTACCGGCAACCCAAT
>JAAVFS010000029.1 GCA_014800605.1 Bacteroidales bacterium
CGAAGTCATGGGACTACCCCTGGCTCAACCCTTACCTCTACTGCGCCGCCAACCCAATCATGAATACCGACCCCACCGGCGAAGATATTTACAGTGTTGACGATGAAGGTAATTTCTCTCTATTAGAACAACTACCCACTAAAGAAGTTGATGAGATCAGATCATTTCTAGGAGAAGCTCTCCAGGTTCAAAAGACATTTATGAAATATGAAATGAATACCTACGCCACCATAAAAAGTCCAACATATGGGGAATCTCAAGGGAAAATATCGGTTTATTCTGTTTCATACAAAAGGGCAAAGAAAATTATTAAGTTTCTTAGAAATGCTACACGTGTAGAATGGACGGTAGCATATATGAAAGAAGATTCTAAAAAAATCAGAAAAGATGGTAAAAGGAAACCAAAGATTATTTCAATGATTGGTACATCGCATGATCCAGATAGAGATGCAACTATAGGGTTTATTATTGAATACGCTCTTAAACACGATTTTAAAGTTTTACGTATAGACCATTATCATGATGATGGAAATACGCAAATTTCTTTTGGTGATGTGTCCGTTGCAGAACAAGTCCATAAATATTTCCCTAATTGCTTATTGTATATATGTTTTCCAAATTCAGATGATAAAATTCCTTACGATGAAAACTCTGAAGTTGGTGTATTACCAGAATTAGAAGTAGTAAAGCCATGAAAAGAATAATGATTCTATTCCTAATCATAGTATTAGCTAAGATATTTGTTTATTCTGAAGACAAATATATTTTGGTCTATGACAATGAAGTGACTTATTCCTCAGATAGTAACAAGATTCATGTCCTAATAACAGATCAATTTAAAATTAATAATGATACAATTTATTCTCTAAGAAATTTATCTTTAAAAAATAGAACAGACATTCTTTCTAAGAATATCATCTCAATGTGTGATACCCTTGATCAAATATTATCAAGTGAAATGTACGTTATGGCCTTTCAAAGTAGATATGACATAAACTTTGTTACTATTCAAGCTTGGGGGTATGATGCACTTCGTCAAAGTTTCTTAAGATATAAAATTAAGGGGATATATAATTCCGGAAAAAAAATTTTTTTGGTTGTGAGTGACAATAAAATGTTTAGTTTCGTAGATAAAATATTTAAAAAAGCACCTAATTATACGATGATTCAAGTAGACCACATTACTAAGAAAAAACATATTAATTGTGCTAATCAACAAGTAACATTTTTACAGCAATGTTTTATGGATTCAATCTTCTATCCTATACAGTATATAAAGAATAATAAGGTCATTTTCAAAAATTCGTTAGATTCTATCATAAATATGATACTGAGATGATAACATACTTTAAGTTTTTAATATCTTGTTAAAGATCAAACTTACAGTCTTTCCAGTTTATATCTGTGAGAAAAATACCTACTTAACAATGCTGATGCCTGATATGGGAAGAAAGAGCTCGTACACCTACACCATGCGCGGTCAGTCGAAGCGCACAGATACTCCCGGATTCGTTCAGACACTTTACTATGAGGATGGCCAGAAGCCATGCTTCAACGGCAATATATCGGCTGCCTCGTTCGGCTACGAGTTTGACGCGGCCTCCGGCTCCGTATGGGAAACAGATATTGTCGACTACCACTACGACCCGCTGAACCGGCTTGTGGCATCCATATCGTCAGATGGCTATCGGCGATTTTATCGGTACGCTATGGGGATGTTTAGATAGCAGCCAGAGAAATGTATGGAGGTTACTGCTGGATGAGGGTGCCGAGGTTGCCCCAGATGACGAGGAGGACCTGGCTGAGGGCATAGGCGATGGTGTAGCTCATGGCGGGGACTGTTGAGCCGACGGCTTCCTGGACGGCGCCGAGGGAGGGGGTCGATGTGCGGGCACCGGCACAGCATCCGAGGGTGATAGCGGGATTGAACTTGAACACCTTGTGACCGAGGAAAAGGGCTATGAGCAGGGGAATGGAGGTCACGACGACGGCCACGGCGAGAATGCCCGGGCCGACAGCCTGGAGTCCGCTGACAAATTTGGGAGCAGCTTGCAGTCCGACAATAGCGATGAATACGTTAAGGCCAAGGTGATTCATCAGCCAAAGAGCTGAGTCAGGTATCTGGCCGAATGTCGGGTGCTTGGAGCGGAACCAGCCTAAGGCGAGTCCGCTGAGCAGGGCTCCCCCACTCGTCCCGAAGCTGACGGCAGACGATCCGATATGGAGGCTCAAGGCGCCGAAAAATCCGCCAATGGCGAGTGCCAGACAGGTGAACATGATGTCGGTCGTGTTGGTGGGTCGGTTGATGAGACCGAGATGACCGGAAGCGTCCCTGAGGTTGTCGCTGCGTCCCATCAGCACTAGGGTATCGCCCTTCTCAAGCCGGGTTTCGGGGGTTAAGTCGACAGGCTTGCCGTCGCGACTGACTGACCGGATGACAACGCCATGCATATACTGACGCTGATAGAGCTCGGCGATCGTTAGTCTGTCTATATTGTCCTTGACCATCAGTAGGGGAACCCTCTCAACAGGGTATGACTGCAGGCGGCTGTCGCTGATCTCCTTGCCTATGTATTCCTGCTCGTCGAGCATGTACTCGCGGCGGCCGCAGATGACAATTTTATCGCCAATATGGATCATCGTGGTCGGGCCGAGGTGGAGGATTTTGTTCTGACGCTCTACGCGGTCGACGAAGACATAGAGCCCGTTGTCGCGCAGGTAGCGCTCGGTCTGCTGAACAGTCTTGGGGAAAGAGAAGAACTCATTTTCAACGATATAGGCGCGGAATGCTACGGCACGCATTGCGTCGGTATTGGCCGGATCACTCTCCCATGCGCGGGGATCCATCTCTGCCTCGAGGGCGGAGGTCTGTGCCTTGACCTTGTCGAGGCCGCCGAGGAGCTTGGGACCGAAATTGCCAAGGATGATGACAGCGCCGAGGGTGCCGATGATGTAAGTGACTGCATAGCAGACGGTGAGCAGGTCGAGATTGTCGACCTGCTGCTCTTCGGGCATATTGAGAGATGAGATAGCGTCGCCTGAGACTCCGAGCAGGCTTGATGAGGTCTGGGCGCCGGAATAGAGCCCCATGCTCTCACCCACGTTATAGGACATCAGCTTGGCTGCTATCATAGTAGTGATGAAACAGAGGACGCTGATACATAGAGCAAACGCCGCCTGTTTGAGTCCGGAGCCACGCAGGGAGCTGAAAAACTTGGGACCCACGCTGTAGCCGATCGAGAAGAGGAACATCATGAAGAAGACGCTCTTGATCTGACCTGAAACGGGGATGTCGAGCTGCCCGACCACGAGTCCGGTCAAAAGGACTGCTGTCACGCTTCCAAGGGTAAATGACTTGAACTTGATTTTGCCGATGTAGAATCCAAGGCCTACTGTCAGAAATATTGCAATGGCGGGGTATTGGCGTAAGATATTAATCAATGTTTCCATGTCGTAAGCATAGTGTGTGGCGGCAATCGCTGCCGTATATTATTTCAACACATTACGCGAGCGGATGGTTTAAAGGCAGAAAAAGAAAATGCAGATTGCACAGCCGGGAGGGGTGTGTATCGGCAAGAACACGCGCGTCTACGTCCACGGTGGAGACATAATCGGCGTCATCCGGACGTCCTTAGTCGAAGTCATCCCGGAGAGGGGAAACGGTGGAGACGCAATTGAGATTGTGTAATAATGAAGTGATCCCAAAAGTTAGAAAAAACTTTTGGGGTCACTTCTTAATTAATGTTTGCGGATCAGTAGACGAGCTCGAGGTCGTCAAGATACATGACGGAGGGACCGCCTGTATAGTAGTCGCCGTAGCGGCTTGCCGAGGCAACGACGATGATGTTGCCGGCCTTGACATCTCTTGTGTGATAGTCGAGCGGTATCTCGAACTCGATAAGGTCTTCACCGGGAGTTGCCTGAGTGAATACACGCTCGCCATAAGCGATGACATTGTCAGCACCTGGCTTGAAGCCATAGTTGCTGATATCCTTTGTAGCGACAATCTGGGGCCAGCCTTTATATGATCCGTAAGCCTTGCCGGGGGTATCATCGAGGATAGCGATGTAGATGATACCGGTATCCATGTCGCCCTTATTGATAGTCACTCCTGCGGGAGAGCCATCAACATCGGAAATGGTAGCCGGAGTATATTTGACGTATCCCTTGAGGGCCTTGGGGCGTGTCGACCAGGGACGACCCCATCCGAGGATACCCTTGGTCAGTGACTCAGTGCCGAGGAATTCGCCTACGAAGAGGTTGCCGGCGGCAAAAGCTATGGAAACCTTCTCGGATGCAAGCTTGGCAGAATACTGACCACCATGTTTGGGTGACTCGCAAGGTGTGGTGAGGGTAGTACGCGCGATTGCGGAGCCTTTGTTGCCGGAATCCCAGAACATGCTTCCACCCTCCTTATATATACGCTGGACGTTGCCCTCCATAAACCAGTCTTCAAAGCCGCTATTTGGTAGCTGATCGCGTGCTTCTGTGGTAAACTCATGAATGGTGGTAGAAATGAAGTCGTCAGCCGCTGCTACATATTCGTAAGTTGCACCCGGGACAAGACCAGTCAGCACGACGGTGAACTGCGCACCCTTCTCCCAGGCTGCGCGCGACAGCGGAGTTGCGGCAGCAAATTTCCAATCGGATTCACCCTTGACACGATAGTTGAAGCCTACATTCTCAGCATTGGCTTTCATGACCGTGCCGGTAAGGGTAGCCTCAGTAGCCCATGTAGTGGGGGCATCGGCCGGAATAGGCTTAGCGTCTACGACAGCATCAGTGATAATGATATCGAGCGATCCGACACCGGTCTTATTGTCTTCGTCGGTAGCCGAAATGGTGATTTTATATTCACCCTCGTCGAGGCGGTTGAGAAGCTCGGGCTCGAAAGTGATCTTCATATCGTCGCCGGAATCTTCACGGCGGACAAGATCGTGGCGAATACCAAGCGAACGGAGGATTTCGTGAAGCTCGTCATTACCGGTCTCGTGGAGATAGAGGATGTCAAAATTGTTGGCACCGGTCTCAGCCAAGAAATCGTCCATTCCGTCGACCTTGACTATGACTGACACCAGCTCCTTGGTAGCAGTGACGAAAAATCCCTGACGCTCCACCGAGCCCTTCTCAGCATAGTAAGGCTCGTCGAGCGACTGATAGATACCTGTGACCTGAGGAGCTGACATGATGGTGATCTCATCGGAAACGACGAGGAGGTCTTCATCGACCACGATATCAAAGTAGGCACCGCCGGCATCGACGCTTACCTCGCTGTAGCTGACATTGAGCACATAGTTGATACCGGGCTTACAATTCTTAATGACGCCGGTCTGCTCATAGTCGCGGCCGCGTTCATCCTTACCTGTGAGCTTATAGGTCAGATCCTTGTCGCGGGAATTCATCATGAAGTAGCCCAGACGGTCGTCCTTGCCGACCCATTCGAGCTCGCCGCAGCTATGGCCGACGGTCAGCTTGAGGTCGGTAAGCACGAGATCGACAGACTTGTCATAGAGGACGGAGACGGCCGAGTTGGCGAGTGTACAGGTCAGTTTGACCTGCTTTGATGTGCCGGCTTCGATTATAAATCGCTTCACGCCCTTGAAGTAGCGTTCAGTAAACGATGCGGGGACAGAGTCGCCGGCCCAAGCCTCAGCCATGTATGAGCCGGTCTGGAGCCAGATGCCATCGGTCGGGACTGAGGGGATGCCATCGAACTCTCTGACAAGACCTTTATCGCTCGAAATCCAAATCTTGCAGGTCTCTGAGAGGTGGGTCTGTTCTTCGTCGGTGAAAGCACGGGAAGTGCGTAATTCAGTGTTGATGGCGGGGGTGAGCATCAGGCGCCCCTCGCCACTGTGGCGGCTATACTCATCAGAACATCCTGATGAAGCGAAGCCGACAATAGCTGCAGCAAAAATGTATGCGATCTTCTTCATCCGATTATTCATTTACAAATGTAAGTACCAAGGTCTTCTCATGCTTCTGAGTATCAACAACCTTGATCTGGAATTCGTGAGGACCATCAAAGAGTGGAAGCATCGACATGAAAGTCGTGATGACAAAGTCGGCCGACTTGCTTCCTATAATCTCATTGCCAACCTTGAATCCCAATGTAGCAAGTGATTCGGCCTCATTTGTGTCGCGGGGATGAGCCAGGTCGAAACTCTTAGCAAGTCCGATAGTCTTGAGTTCCTCCTCATTAAGACCCACAGAATTGATAGTCACAATCAGCGACTCAATACCATGCTCGGCCTTGATAGTCACCTCTGCGGCTTTCTTGTCATCGCCGAAGTCGGTAGCATGGTTGACATTGCCTTCCTTGAGGTCAAGGAGTTCGTTGCCGCTCTCATCCTCGCTGACAAACGAGATGCAATCCTCAGAGGGTGTGGGGTCAACGGGACCTACGGGCTCGTCAGGCCACTCCTCCTGTCCGGGGCGCTGGCCGCTGATGACATCTTCATCGCCCACCTGTACATTGCCGCTGAGATCCTTCTCAATGGTGGAAAAGTCGACATTCACGCCGCGAGTGGGATCGAAGTAGCCGGTTTCGATGGGGATATCAATGTCGGCGCTCTTGAGCTTGAAGGTGATGATGCGGTGCTGACCGACAGCGATATCGGTATATGTCTTGATGATATGCTCGCTATAGCCATGGACAGTGCCGGTAAATTCGGCTACCATGGTAGAGTTGCCGGGGAGTAGCTCGAAATAGCCGTCGCGGGTCTCTTCGGGGGTGAATATGAGAGAGCCATCCTCAGTACCGGATGATACGGTCATTATCTCACAAGCGAGGTCGCCGGCAGATGCTGCGACGAGGTCTTCCTCAAAGATGACGGTCACTTTCAGATTGTTGAGCGTGCAAACTACATTGCCCGCTTTGGTGACGCGATCCTTGTCGATAGTGAAATCTTTTGTACCGACAAAGTAGGGAGTATCCCACCCTGCTTTGACGAGCTCGCCGGAAGTGACCTCAAGGCGATAGTTGCCGACATTGAATACGGGCAAGCCGGGCATATCTTCGTAGGTCCACTCGTCGACCACCACTCCATCGGCTTTATCAATGACTTTGACAATGAACTTAGAGATATCGACCGAGGCAGCACGACTCTCGATAATCTGGTCAACATTCTTGACGTCGACGGTCATGTCTTCAGTAGAAAGAGTGCCGGTAGCGTCTTC
>JAAVFS010000030.1 GCA_014800605.1 Bacteroidales bacterium
ATAGAGCATCTGACTACGGATCAGAAGGTTACAGGTTTGAATCCTGTATGAGTCACAAGAAAGGTCGCTCGAGAGAACGACCTTTTCTGTTTTTTATCTCCCACCCTTATCACCACCCCGGACGCACTGATATACATCGATCAACCCGTAACCGTGACAGATGCTCCCGGATAGACAAAAAAAGGTATCATCCTCACCTGCGATGGATGTGTAGTCCGCATCGAAGGCGCTGACCCGGACGCAGAAGTCCACATCCACGACATGGCAGGCAAAACAGTCTATACGGGCCACGACCGTACCCTCCGCCTCGCCCCCGGCATCTACCTCGTCACCGTCGCCGGCGCCACCGCCAAAGCTATCCACAAATAATCCGATAGACCAAACATCTTATAGACAGCTCACTCCTAACCGGGTGGGCTGTTTTTTGAGGGCTAAGGATCACGGGCCGACAGAATAAAGCTTCAATCGGCCTCCTGCGGATGCCTACTTCAGATTTACAGGTCTGCCCTGCACGCCGGCACTATCACACCTCGGTGTCCAGGGTTACTTCTTAATCGGTGTCCTCTCTATCAGACTTATAAGCCCCCCCCCGGATCCCGACTCCCCCTCATCGTGGCGTCCGCAGGAGACCTATTGGGACAGGCTCGGAATTACTCACACACGCTCTGCGCGACACGAAGAGCAGAATGATATTCGGGATGTTTATCTTGTTACCAATAGCCACATTGAATGAGGTTTTTTCATACAAATTTTTGTAAATTAAAGATGATTTAGTATCTTTGCACTGTCAATTTGCACAACGCGACGAATCCGACCGCCCCGATAGCGCGGAATCAGAATTCAAAATCGTTTCAACTTAACATTCATTTCACTCTTCCAATAGATTTCAGTAGTCATGCGCCTCGCCGGCGTTAGATCACCCCTACCGAATATCACAACCCTAACACCCGGTTTGCCGTAATTACAGCCCCGGCGGCTGTGGCATTTCCACCTCCAACCATAAACAATTCTATTATACCTATTATAATATAATACATGTACAACTTTGTAGACCTTACCGCTATGTCTGACGCAGAAGTAGTCAAGATAGCGGAATCAATGGGACTAAAGAAACTCAATCACTCCGACAAGGAGCGGATCATCTTCCAGATTCTTGACAAGCAGGCGGCCGACCATGCGGCTTCGACCATGGCTGCATCTGCCTCCGATGGCGAAAACCGCCGTCGCTCCAAGCGCGAACGAATCAATCACCAGCCTGAAAAGACAGCTACTGCTCGCCCCGACGAGACTTCGGCTGTGGAGAATATAACCACCAAGACCGCTCCCGATGGATCGACCGTGTCAACCAAGACCAAACGCGGACGTGCTCCTAAAAAGGCTCAGGCCGCTCCCGCTGTGGAGAAGACACCGCTCGAGATGCCCCGCCTTGACTCGGTAGACATCGCTGAGCTTCCTGCTCCCGAAGCAGCTGTCAAGACTGCTGACACCAACACTAAGAAAAAGAGGAAGGCCGCCGAAGCTCCTGCTGTCGCACCCGCTACCGATGCAGCCAATGTAGTGGCAGAACCCGCTGCGCCCGAGGCCGTTCCGGCACCCGCTCCCCGCAAACGTGGCCGCAAGTCTAACGCACAGAAAGCCGCTGAAGCCGCTGCCATAGCTCAAGCCGCAGAAGGCACTGAAGCTGCTGAAGCCGTCAAGGCTGAGGATACTGAGGTCAAGGCAGAAACTCCGGACATTCAACCCATTGAAGATCAGTCGCAAACTATAGAAGCCACACCCACCGAAGCTCCCCGCTCAGAGCCCGCCAACTCCGCCCAGAACAACGCTAACAATAACAACAACGAAAAGCGCCAGCCCAACGACAACTCGCTCGGCTCATTCTTCCCTCGCTCCGAGGGTCGCCGCTTCCTACCGCGCTCACAGCGCGAGCGTGAAGAGGCTGCCGCCGCAGTTGCCGCCGCTCCGATCATCATCCAGGAGCCCGGCGCTCAGCATCAGATCGCCCAGATACCCGGCCAAAACAATCAGCAGGGTAAGAAAAACAAAAAAAATCGCAACAACCAGCAGGGCAACAACCAGCAGAACCAGGGCAATCAGCCTTATCACCAGCGCGAGCCGCTCTACAACTTCGAAGATATCATCGAGGCTTCAGGCGTGCTTGAAGTGATGCCCGAAGGCTATGGCTTCCTCCGCTCAAGCGACTATAACTACCTCAGCTCGCCCGATGATGTCTACGTCACTCAGGGTCAGATCAAAAGCTACGGCCTCCGCCCCGGCGACGTCGTAGACTGCACAATCCGCGCACCTCGCGAGGGTGAAAAATACTTCCCGATGGGACGCGTGCTCGGGGTCAACGGACGCTCTCCGGAGTACGTGCGCGACCGCGTACCCTTCGAGCATCTGACACCGCTCTTCCCCGACGAAAAGTTTGACCTCACAAGCGGCGAGTCATCCAACATCTCAACCCGCGTAGTCGACATGTTCGCTCCTATCGGCAAAGGTCAGCGTGGCCTCATCGTGGCTCCCCCCAAGACCGGTAAGACACTGCTCCTGAAGGACATCGCCAACGCCATCGCCGAAAACCACCCCGAAACCTACATCATGATCCTGCTCATAGACGAGCGCCCTGAGGAGGTGACCGACATGATGCGCAGCGTCAATGCCGAGGTGATCGCATCGACATTTGACGAGCCGGCCGAACGCCACGTAAAGATCGCAGGCATCGTGCTCGACAAGGCTAAACGCCTGGTAGAGTGCGGCCACGACGTAGTCATCCTGCTCGACTCCATTACCCGCCTGGCCCGCGCCTACAACACCTGCGCACCGGCTTCCGGCAAGATCCTCTCCGGCGGTGTCGACGCCAACGCACTCCAGAAGCCCAAACGCTTCTTCGGAGCTGCCCGTAATATCGAGAACGGCGGATCGCTGACCATCATCGCCACCGCCCTGACCGAGACATCATCAAAGATGGACGAAGTCATCTTCGAAGAGTTCAAAGGCACCGGCAACATGGAGCTCCAGCTCGACCGCAAGCTCTCCAACAAGCGCATCTTTCCCGCCGTTGACATCATGTCGTCAAGCACCCGCCGCGATGACCTCCTGCTACCGGGCGACACGCTCAATCGCATGTGGATCCTGCGCCGGTTCCTCTCTGACCGCAACTCGATCGAGGCCATGGAATTCATCAAAGACCGCATGGAGCGTACCGTCAACAATGAAGAGCTGCTCCGCACAATGGGCGACTGATCAGACCATAAGACTTTACAACAATTAATCATATCTAATGAACAAAATGACACTCGCGGCAGTAGCCGCCACCGCCGCCATGACACTCACATCATGCAGCAAGAAAGCAGAAGAGCGCGTCAATCCGTTCTTAGCCTCCTACTCCACCCCCTACGAGATTCCCCCATTTGAGGAAATCACCTCCGAAGACTATATGCCCGCATTTACCGCCGGCATTCAGCAGGCTCAGGCCGAGATCGACTCAATCGTAGCCAATCCCGCCACCCCGACCTTCGAAAACACCATCCTCGCTATGGACAATAGCGGCGAACTGCTCGAGAAGGTAGCCCTCGTATTCTATGCCCTGAGCGAGTCCGACTCATCTGATGAGATGGTCGAAATCGCCGAAAAGGCTATGCCCATGGTCTCTGAGCACAGCGATGCTATGATGATGAATGACAGCCTCTTCCAGCGTGTCAAGTATCTCTATGACAACATCGACTCTATCGACTACACCGTAGCCCAGCGTCGCGCCATCGAGCAGACCTACAAGAACTTCACACGTAACGGCGCCCTTCTATCTGCCGACGACAAAGAGAAGCTCAAACAGCTCAACCTCAAGCTGACAGACCTCTACCTGCAGTTCAACAAGAACCTTCTTGAGGCTACCAACGCTTTCCAGATCGTAGTAGACGACGAAGCCATGCTTGCCGGCCTCCCCGCCAACATCGTCGCAACTGCAGCTGAAGAGGCTCAGGCACGCGGTCTCGAAGGTAAGTGGGTATTCACGCTCCATGCTCCCAGTCGCCTCCCCGTCCTCCAGTTCGCTGCCAACCGCGACCTGCGCCGCCAGATGTATGAGGGCTACACATCGCTCGCCTCAAGTGGAAAATACGACAACGCTCCCGTCATCAACGAGATCCTCCGCACCCGCTCCGCCAAGGCTCAGCTCCTCGGATTCAAGGACTTCGCCGCTTACAGCACCGACGCTGTCATGGCCAAGACCCCCGAAGCCGCCGAAGACCTGCTGATGCAGATCTGGACTCCCACCCGCAAGAGAGTCGATCAGGAAGTAGCCGACATGCAGGCCATCGTCGCCGCCGAAGGCGGCGACTTCAAGATCGCACCCTGGGACTATTACTACTATGCCGAGAAAGTGCGCAAAGCCAAGTATGACCTCGACGAAAACGAGCTCCGCCCCTACTTCGCTGTCGACAGCGTCCGTAATGGCATCTTCACAATGGCCAATAAGCTCTACGGCATCACTTTCGAGGAGATGCCCGACGCGCCCAAATATCATCCCGAAGTGAAAGTCTACGACGTCAAGGACGCCGAGGGCAACCACCTCGCAGTCTTCATGACCGACTACTTCCCCCGCCCCTCCAAGCGTCAGGGCGCATGGATGAGCATCTTCAAGGAAGCCTACACTGACTCGACCGGCCGCCATGTGCGCCCCGTAGTCTACAATGTCGGCAACTTCACCCGCCCCACTGCCGATGCTCCCGCACTTCTCAACCTCGACGAAGTCCACACCATGTTCCATGAATTCGGTCATGGCCTCCACGGCATGCTGACCACCGCTCAGTATAAGAGCCAGGCCGGCACCAACGTCGACCGCGACTTCGTGGAGCTCCCCTCGCAGATCCACGAGCACTGGGCTCTGGAGCGCGACCTCCTCAAAGAGTATGCCCGCCACTACCAGACCGGCGAAGTGATCCCCGACGAACTGATTGAAAAGATCGAGCGCGCAGGCTCACACAATGCCGGCTTCGACCTCACCGAACGTCTCGGCGCTTCATGGCTCGACCTCCAGTATGGCCACCTCAACCCCGGCGCCAACGACACCATCGACATCGTAGCATTTGAGAAGCAGGTAGGCGACGCCCTCGGTATGCCCGCTGAAATCCAGTATCGCTACCGCAGCCCCTACTTCAAGCATATCTTCGGCAGCAACGAGTATGCGTCAGGCTACTACACTTACACCTGGGCCGAGGTGCTCGACACCGACGCTTTTGAGCTCTTCAAGGAAAAAGGCATCTTCGACCCCGAGACAGCTCAGTCATTCCGCGAGAACATTCTCGAGATGGGTGGCAGCGACGACCCGATGACACTCTACATCAACTTCCGTGGCCAGCGCCCGGGCGCCGACGCGCTCCTGCGCCACTACGGTCTGAAGTAAGCATCTGCTTTCAGCATAAAGCGCGGCATTCCGACTCACCCGTCGGGCTGCCGCGCTTCTTTTTTTAGTCCCAAAAGCTTTTGCCATCATTTTTTTTGAGAGTCGAAAGAGTGGTTTTGGAAAATATTCGTAATTTTGCCGTAATATTGACTAAAGACCTTATGAAGCAAGTAACCTACAACGGCCTTACCTTTGTCCCGTATATCGAGAAAGAAAAAATCGCCGAGCGCATCAGCGAGATCGCAAGTGAGATCAAGAAAGACACCCCCGAAGGGGCTATCCCTCTGTTTGTCTGCGTTCTTAACGGCGCATTCCCATTTGCCTCCGACCTCTTCAGAGCTGTCGACACAGATGCCGAGATCACATTCATCCGCCTCAAGAGCTATGAAGGAATGGGCACAACCGGCGTCGTAAAAGAGGTCATGGGCCTGAGCGAAAACATCGAAGGACGCCGCATCATCATCATTGAGGACATTATCGATACCGGCAACACCATCAAGCGCCTTGTCGACGACCTCGAAAAGATGAACCCGGCCGACATCAAGATCGCCACACTGCTGTTCAAGCCCGACTCAGTGCAATGTGAAGTCAAGCCCGACTACGTAGGATTCCCCATCCCGTCAAAATTCATCATTGGCTATGGCCTTGACCTTGACGGCATGGCACGCAATCTGCCCGACATCTACGTCCTCAAAGAACAATAATTCCACTACAATACATTATCGGATCCTTATCACATTAATCCATTCCGTCTTATGAAGAATATCGTGATATTCGGTGCTCCCGGCTGCGGCAAAGGGACCCAGAGCGAACGTCTGATCGACAAATTTGGTTTCTATCACATCTCTACCGGCGAAGTGCTCCGCGACCATATCGCACGTGGCACCGAACTCGGCAAAATAGCCGACACATATATATCTAAAGGCCAGCTTATCCCCGATGAGCTCATGCTTGACATCCTCTCCAACCTCCTCGACAGCGAAGCCGTAGCAGGCAAAAGCATCATCTTCGACGGGTTCCCCCGCACTGTCCGCCAGGCTGAAGAGCTCGAGCGCATCCTGCGCGAACGCGACCGTCAGGTCGACACTGTTATCGGCCTTGAAGTAGCTGACGAAATGCTCGTAGAGCGCCTCATCAACCGCGGCAAGGAAACTGGTCGTGCCGACGACAATCTCGACACTATCAAACATCGTCTTGAGGTATATCACAATCAGACTCAGCCCCTGCAGGAATTCTACACCAACAACGGCCTCTACAAGGCAATTGACGGCTCCAAGACCGTAGACGCAATCGCCGACCAGATCGCACTCGAGATCGAGCGCATCTAAGCCACCGTCCCATAAGACCTTATAACTGTACTCTAATCTTTTAGGGTACAGTTTTTTTACCATAAAGGTAATATTTGTTTATTTCCAGAGGTTGAAGCGGTAGCCGAGGGTCACGTCAAAGCGAAACATAGCGCTGACGAGGGTATGCTTTTTGTTGTAGATCAGTCCCTGCTCCAATTTGGTGACCGCTCCGACAAACCAGTTGTCGCGGTTATAGACCAGCGAGGCTTTCATGCGGTTGCTCAGAGAGAAAGTGGTCTTATCCTCCTTTGGGTCCATAACCCAACCTGAACGGATTCCGATGATGGGCGACTCCGAAACGGCAAGCAGCCATCCGGGACGAAACACCCAGTTGTAGGCATACCCGATCCGCAAGCCGTAGTTGCGGTTGACGGCCTGATAAAAGTAGTCGTCGGCTTCGAGAGGTACCTGAGCGCGAATGTCATCCGGCAGCTTATTGAAGTCAAACTCATACCAATAGCGCGACACCGAGAATCCGGCATAAAGCGAGCCGGAACTCTTGACCTGCACCTTACCAAATGAGAAGCCGGCTGCCTGCGAGTAATTCTTATGATTGAAGAAATAGTAGGTGTCTATGCCCCAGTATTTGTTGTTGATACCATTGAAACCGACATCGACCTTCTCAGAATTTCCGGTCGGACCGACACGCGTGATTGTTGACCCGATGTTGTTGGTCATATAATAGTAGTCAACCGAGAAAAGGCTGCAATTAAACTGGAAATTAAACTGTTTGCGTGACTCGCCACCACCAAAAAATTTCCCTACATTCAGGTCATAACCCACCGAGAGGGCCATGTAATTGAGATGCAGACCGACCGTGGTAGTCGGGTCTGACATCATCATCATTCGCGTACGGTCGCCATCAGAGAATATGAAGTTGTACAGGTCAGTTAGCACGTTCGCATTAGCCTTAATACTAAATTTCTTGCCCGTGCCTACCACATAGTCAGGGTTTTGCGAGTTAAAGAACTTGTCGCCCCAGCGATAGGTGTTGATGCAGAAGCGCGGGAAACGCCCCCAAGCGGCGATCGAGTCCAGATCTAACGATATAGCGTGAGCATTACCTGCCCCGATG
>JAAVFS010000031.1 GCA_014800605.1 Bacteroidales bacterium
ACCGCAATGCGCAGTGGATCGTAATTGACTACGGCGATACCATCGTCCACATCTTTACCCCCGAGATGCGCCAGAACTACAACCTCGAAGAGCTCTGGAGCGATGCCGTCATCACCCGCATCCCCGACCTCGACTGATCAGGGTCGAACGGCACTGCAAAAACCTATCAGTCACCTCATCATCTAATCACAAGTCATCATAGTACGCTTATATGGAACAACCACAGAAGAAGAGAACCATAAAATTCAGCCTCTACTGGATGTATGCCCTCATCATCCTGTTTCTTATCGGTATGCTCTACCTCGACAACAATAATGTCAATCAGAAGATTGACTATTATAAGTTTGCCGAAATTATGTCAGATCCGAATGTAGCCCGCAATGACGGCGTCAAAGAGCTTACCGTCTACACCAAGCGCCATTCAGCTAAAGCTACCCTTTCCGACTCGCTTGCACGCGTACTCTACGCACATCAGAACCTCTCGGACGCGGAGCTGCACAATGCCTCCATCAATACTGAAATACCCGATGGCTCCGGATTCAGCAATGACCTCAAAGAGTGGGAAGAGACTCGTGGTCAGCGCCTTGCCGTCAACTATGACAACAATGGCGGATGGACCTCAATGCTTTGGTCGTTCGGCCCCATCATCCTCCTCATCGCATTCTGGTTCTTCCTGATGAATCGTATGTCAGGCAAGAACGCCGGAGGCCCCGGCGGCGTCTTCAATGTCGGCAAATCGAAAGCACAGATCTTCGACAAAGACGGCCCCATACAGGTGACCTTCAAAGATGTAGCCGGTCTTTCAGAAGCCAAGACCGAAATCGAAGAAATCGTTGAGTTCCTCAAGAATCCACAGCGCTACACCGACCTCGGAGGCAAAATTCCTAAGGGAGCGCTCCTCGTAGGCCCTCCCGGAACAGGTAAGACCCTTCTGGCCAAAGCTGTAGCCGGTGAAGCCAATGTCCCCTTCTTCTCCATGTCCGGCAGTGACTTCGTGGAGATGTTCGTAGGTGTCGGCGCTTCTCGTGTCCGCGACCTCTTCCGCCAGGCCAAAGAGAAATCGCCCTGTATCATCTTCATCGATGAGATCGATGCCGTAGGTCGTGCGCGTGGCAAAAACCCCAATATGGGTGCTAATGACGAGCGCGAAAACACTCTCAACCAGCTCCTTACCGAGATGGACGGCTTCGGGTCCAACAGCGGCATCATAATCCTCGCAGCTACCAACCGTGCTGACATCCTCGACAAGGCGCTCCTCCGCGCCGGCCGATTCGACCGTCAGATTTATGTCGAGCTGCCTGACCTCAATGACCGCGTTGCTATCTTCAACGTTCACCTCCGCAAGATCAAAACCGATGAAGATCTCGATGTAGAGCTGCTCGCTCGCCAGACCCCGGGCTTCTCCGGTGCTGATATCGCCAACGTCTGCAACGAGGCTGCCCTCATCGCCGCACGCCACAACAAGACCAGCGTAGGCAAGGAAGACTTCATCGCAGCGGTCGACCGCATTATCGGCGGCCTTGAGAAACGCAACAAGATTACTACTGACGAGGAGAAGCGAGCGATCGCCATCCACGAAGCCGGCCACGCTACAATCTCATGGCATCTGCGCTATGCCAACCCGCTGATCAAGGTGACAATCGTCCCCCGCGGAAAAGCGCTTGGCGCCGCATGGTATCTCCCCGAGGAGCGCCAGATCACGCCCGCCCAGGCTCTGCTCGACGAGATGTGCGCCACATTAGGAGGTCGCGCTGCCGAGGAGCTCTTCCTTGGTCGCATCTCAACCGGAGCTGCCAACGACCTTGAGCGTGTCACCAAGCAGGCCTATGCTATGGTAGTCTACTACGGTATGAGCGACAAGCTCCCCAACCTGAGCTACTACGACTCCACAGGCCAGGCATACGGATTCAGCAAGCCCTACAGCGAAGACCGTGCACGCGAAATCGACGAAGAAGTGTCGCGCATCATCGCCGAACAGTATGAACGAGCCAAGACCATCCTGCGCGAACACGCCAAGGGACATTCAGAGCTCGCCGAAGTCCTCATCAACCGCGAAGTCATCTTCACCGACGATGTCGAGAAGATCTTCGGCAAGCGCCCATGGACATCACGCACCGACGAGATTCTTGCAGCCCGCTCTAAAGCCGAGGAAAAAGCTGAGGAAAAAGAGATCAAAGAGAATCAAAAAATTGAGCAAAAAAGAGAAGAGTCTGAGATCGAAGATGTCGAAGCCACCGAAGTGACCGACGAGTCCGAGAAAAAAGATACCTCGAAGCCGGATGCTTCCGATGACAGTGATGACCCCGGGACACCTCCTCCCCACCCCATGACTGAAAAATAGTCACCGCTCATCACACCATCCATCTCGCGACCATCACATTTTCACAATGCCAACACAACTCAGCAAATCATTATATCGCCTTCTGCTCCTTGTCATCCTGACGATAACAAGCGCAGGAGGCGTGTCTGCTCAGGAGCAATTCCGCCGCGGACTTGAGCAACACTCCTTCATCCCCAAAGGACAGTGGATCACAGGCGTCAGCGTCAGCTACTCTCAGTCGTCACAGGACAACTATCAGTTCTTCATCGTCGAAGGCATCAACGCCGACTCCTACACATTCAAGCTCAGCCCCATGCTGATGTATTCCTTCCGGGACAATCTGGCAGCCGGTGGCCGATTCGCCTACTCACGCTCCATGATCAAGTTAGATGAAGCGAAGCTTGTGCTCGGCGCCGATACCGACTACACTCTCGAAAACGTCTATAGCCTGAGCCACAGCTACTCCGGCATGGCAGCCTTCCGCAACTACATCAGCTTCGGAAGCAACAAGCGTTTCGGCATGTTCAATGAAGTCCAGCTGCAGCTCAGCGGCGGCCAGTCAAAGCTCTGCAGCGGTACGGGGGAAGCCCTTTCAGGCACCTACGAGCGCTCATTCGGTCTCGACATCGGCCTTGCCCCCGGCATGATCATGTTCCTCAACAACTATTCAGCCATTGAGGTCAATGTCGGCGTGCTCGGATTCAGCTACACCCACACACGGTCTGTCACCGACCAGATCTATGTAGCCCACCGCAGCTCTCAGCAGGCCAACTTCAAAATCAACCTCTTTTCAATAACCTTCGGCGTAGCCTTCTATCTGTGATATGAAACGTCTGACAATAATATTCGCCTTCATAATCTCATGTATTGCCGGAACATACGCCGCCGATACATCTCGGGATGACAACTCCGACAAGCCCAAAGGCAACTTTATCACCCGACGGTTTGTCAATGGCCCCAAGATTCCGGTCGACTCTACCGTTGTCGACAAATCTGAGATCGACGAGCTCGTAATCGTCGATGGCGACACCGTGAGCATGATCATTCCTCAGAACAACTACGGCAGATTCGACCGCGGCCTCTACAACTTCCTCTTCATACCCAAGGGGCAATGGTCGTTCGGGCTGACTGCATCCTACGGCGAATTTGACAGCGAGGATGTGCAGATACTATCTGTGATCAAGGACCTCGACATCAACCTCAAAGCCTATTCCATCAAGCCCTCCGTCAGCTACTCGATACGCAACAACCAGACAATCGGTCTTAAATTCGACTACAGCCGAATGACCGGCGGCCTCGGTTCGCTCTCTCTCGACATCGATGAGGACATGAGCTTCACCATCGGCGATATCACCTACTACTCTCAGAACTATAGCGCCGGCATCTTCTATCGCAATTACGTCGGCCTGGGCAAGATGAAGCGCTTCGGCGTCTTTAATGAGATCGACCTGTCATTCGGCAGCGGTTCATCGCGATTCAAGCGCCGCTTCAACAATGAGATGCGCGACACACAGACCTTCAGCACCGAAGCCTCACTCAACTTCAGCCCCGGTGTCTGCGTCTTCATTATGGACAATGTCTCATTCAATGTCTCTTTCGGCGTCTTCGGTCTGAAGATGAAGCGCGAGCGTCAGCTCACCGATGGCGTGGAGGAAGGCACCCGATTCACCAGCGGTGCCAACTTTAAATTCAATATTTTCAACATCAGCTTCGGCATGGCCGTACATATATGATAAAACGTGTTTGTCTAATACTGGCTCTCGTAAGCCTTATAGCCGGGTTAAGCAGCTGCATCAAAAACAATATCCCCTACCCGCGCATCCAAGCCAACTTCCAGACCTTCACACTCGACGAAGATGGCTCTAACGTCACTATCGACTCAACGGCCTGCACAGTCAGCATCGTACTCAGCGAAAACTCCGACATATACGCTCTCAGCGTCAAGTCATACACGCTGACCCCCGGAGCCAAAGTCGTCGGCGACTCATTGCTCGGTCACCCCATCGACCTCTCATCGCCCATGACGGTCACCCTTAAACTCTATCAGGAGTATGACTGGACCATCTCAGCCTTACAGAATATCGAACGCTACTTCTCGGTAGCCGGTCAGGTCGGCGCGGCAGCCATAGACCCTGCCGCACATCGTGTCATCGTCACTGTCCCCGAGTCGGTCAACACATCCGAAATCAAAGTTCTCTCCTGCAAGCTCGGCCCCTCAGAAGCCGTGACCACCCCCGCTATCGAGGGGGAGACAATTGACCTTAGCAAGCCATTCACAGTCGATGTCACAGCCTTCGGCCGGACGGAGAAGTGGACCATATATGCAGAAATCACAAAGGCAACCGTCACCACCGTCTCGGCCGATGCATGGACACGCGTCGCATGGGTCTACGGCCAGGCCGAGGAGGGCAAAAACAATGGCTTTCAGTATCGCCGCGGCGACTCCGACGAGTGGATCGATGTACCCGCCGACTGGATCACAACCGAAGGTGGCTCCTACTACGCACGCATCATACATCTGCAGCCCGAGACCGAGTATGCAGCCCGCGCCTACTCCGACAATGAGTATGCCTCTGAAGTCGTATTCACCACCGGAGCTGAAGCTCAGGTTCCCAACAGCAACTTCGCCGACTGGTGGCTCAATGGCAAAGTATGGTGCCCGTGGGCTGAAGGTGGCGAGCAATATTGGGACACCGGCAACCGAGGCGCCACGACACTCGGTCCCAGCAACACCGTCCCGACCGATGACACCCCAACAGGCAAGGGAAAAGCAGCGATGCTGGAGACAAAATTTGTCGGCATCGGATCGCTCGGCAAGCTCGCTGCCGGCAACATTTTTGTAGGCTCATACGTCAAGACCGACGGCACAAACGGCATCCTGAGCTTCGGACGCCCATTCACTCAGCGCCCCACCAAGCTCAAAGGCTACCTCAAATACAATTGCACCACTATCTCCAACTCCTCAGCCGGATATGAGTATCTCAAGGGACGCCCCGACACATGCATCGTCTGGACCGCCCTTATCGACTCCGAAGAGCCCTTCGAGATCCGCACCAACCCCAAGAATCAGCAGCTCTTCGATCCCAATGGTGATTATTGCGTAGCCTACGGAAACATTCAGTACGGTCACAGTGTTAATGATTATATACAGTTTGAGTTTGACATTGACTACAAGAGTACGTCACGCGTCCCGAACTACATCCTTATTGTGGCCTCCGCATCTAAATATGGCGACTACTTTACAGGTGGCAACGGCTCGATACTCTATGTCACCGATCTCGAATTAGAATACGATTATTAACCTGAAATACGAAAGAAATGAAACGAATCTTTTTAGCCTTGACTGCCTTAATAGGATTAGGTAGCGCAGTCTCAGCTCAAAATCTCCTACTGGAAAATCCTGACAACAAGCCTTATTTCGGTGCGCGTCTCGGGCTGGATGTGACCTCGACAGCCGGAGAGACCTATGACACATACACCAATGGTGCCGGATTCAATGTGGGCGCTATCTACAACATTCCCGTAGTCAAAAACTTCTATTTCGAGCCGGGCATATCACTTTTCTACAATACCTTCGGACAGGAGATAGCCACTGGCCATAACGAACTGTCAGTGATCAAGGAGTCAATCAGAAACTTTGGCTTCCGAGTGCCCTTTAACTTCGGCTACCGCTTCGACTTCACCGACGATATGTCGATTTACGTTTACACCGGACCCGTACTCAACCTTAACCTTACCGCCAAAGCCCACTTCGACGGCAACGAATTTGTTGACAGCTACTCCAATTCACTCATGGGCAACGGGTTCAAGCGCGCCGATATGCAATGGGACTTTGGCGTAGGCTATTCCTATAATAAACTATACGTGCAGGTAGGTGGCGGTGTAGGCGTCACAAAGGTCTACAGCGACGCTGTAGACAGCTTCCGCCGCAATACATTCAATCTTGCAGTAGGCTACAACTTCTAAAGACGCCCCTCGTCGTTATAGGAATAATATCCTTCGGGGGAAATTATAATGTGGTCGAGCACTCGGATATCGAGTAGCTCGGCCCCTTTTTTTATCCTGGATGTGATGTTGTCATCCTGTCCCGACGGGCGTAAATTGCCCGAGGGATGATTGTGTACAAGTATGATGGCCGACGAGAGTTTGTCAATGGCGCTTTTCAGTATGAGCTTAACATCGACTACAGTAGCTGACGTACCGCCACGGCTGATGCACTCCTGCGACAGCACTCTGTTGGCACGCGACAGATGTACGACCCAGAACTCCTCATTATTGAGTCGCTGAAGCTTGCCACGCATCAGCTTATAGATGTCGGCACCCGAGCCTATCGCCATATCACAGATAGCCATATCGTCGGCACATCTGACGCCCAACTCGAAAGCTGCTGCAAGGCTGACAGCCTTAGCCGGTCCGACTCCACGATATTTCTTCATCATCTCGGCCAGCGACTGGCGCGCGATCCGCGAGATGCGTCCGTCAGCATCGCGAAGTATCTCCTGACTGAGCGATATGACCGACTTGCCTGGCATTCCGCTCCCAAGAATAATTGCCATCAGTTCAGCATTCGACAGCGACCCGATGCCACTAGTCAGCGCTTTCTCGCGCGGCTTATCTCCATCGTCAAGGTCCGCGACCTTTAACGTATTTACATCATCACTCATAGCATGAATCCGTTATTCATTCTCCCTTACGCATCCTGATCTCGTCCTCCACATTGCGCCCTCGGCGAAGCAGAATCTTGGTCACAAACGCCTTGATAAACCCATATCCGTAGCCCCACAGCTGGATAGCCGCAGCCGGAACAGCCAGTAGGCCGATCTTAAGCGATCTCGTAGAGACAGAAGCGCTGACAAAAATCATCATGAAATAGGCCACGAGCGGCAGAATCCACCACCATGCCACCGTGCAAGCCAGCACGATAAAGGCAACCGACCCAAGCAGGAACAGAGCCGGGAGCGTGTGGACTATCTTCAGCGAGTCGGGATAAAGCAGCCTGAGCGTAATGCGCGACATACCGAAGACATAGACCTGGCGGAGAAACTTTCGGAAATCGACCCTTCGCTTATGGTAGACGAAAGCCTCGCGGATAAGGCCGACCGAAAATCCTGCATTCTTGATCCTCGTACTCATGTCGATATCCTCCGAAAACATCTCCCGAAAGCCGCCAACTCGCTCATAGACCGCGCGCGAGAAGCCGGTGTTGAACGTGCGGGGCACAAATTTTTCAAGCTTTATGCGGCCGCCGCGGATGCCGCCGGTGGTCAGAAACGACGTCATAGCAAAATTTATAGCCTTCTGAGTGTCGCTGAACGAGTCGTGAGCAGCATCCGGTCCGCCGAAACAGTCGAGCGGATCCCGCTCAAGAGCATCAGTCAGCTCCCGGAAATATTGGGGCGGTATGACACAGTCCGAGTCAAAGAAGACCAGGTATCGGCCCGTAGAGGTTTCGATACCAACATTGCGGGCAATGGATCGGCCCTCATTCTCCTTGTAGATGTATCTGATATTGAGGTCGGAAGCAAACTCATCAGCGATGTCGCGACACGGATCGGTCGAGCCATCCTCGACAAGGATCACTTCAAAGTCCTTATACACCTGTTGCGACAGACTCTCGAGAAGCTCTCTGACCTCCTCCCTGCGATTATATACCGGGACAATTACCGAATAATTCATGACCTGTGTTTGATTATGAGCCGCACTTCATCCACGACTCAATAGCAAAGGTAATCATTTTTTAATGAATTCCCCACAATATTGCCTCGCAGCGGAGGGGAGAATGTGGAAGATAGCGGGAGAGTGTGTTGTCGGAACGGAAGAAAATAACTAACTTTGCAGGCATAAAGGGAGTCCCGGCGGCTCGTCGCTGGCGCCCATGAGGCGTTTGAGGAAAGTCCGGGCAACATAGAGCACCATATTTCCTAACGGGAAGCTATCTTAACGGGTAGAGACAACGTGACAGAAAACAACCGCCCTTCGCCCTCGTGGTGGAGCGGTAAGGGTGAAAAGGTGGGGTAAGAGCCCACCGGGCGGTATGGCGACATATCGCGCCGCACGTCTTATGGGTTGCAAGGTCAAGTATACCGGCATCCAAGGGCTGCTCGTCCATTGCCGGGGGGTAGACTGCTAAAGCCTGCAGGCAACTGCAGGCTCAGATAAATGACGAGCCGACTCCGACAACTCACATCCGTGATAGTATCGAGTCGACATAACCCGGCTTACAGTCGGGGCGCCCCCTTTTTATTATTCCCTGAAGGGGGAAAGGGATCCGAGATCACAGGCGAAGGTTCAGTTGTTCCGACCAGCCGAGCGTACCGTTGCGGAGCTCGATCGTCACCAGCCCACGCACCCCGCTATGCATCCCGCACAGCTCCCTGAGTACAGCGCCGACTGAGTCGAAACCTGAAAGTGTGTGTCTTCCTAAAGTATTACCAGCCTTGCGGATGGTAGCAAAGATTGTATCTTCTATATTCATGTTTCCTTTCATAGCTCTTTCATTTTATATCACAAAAGTAGGACAAGGTATGTGCAATCTTTTGGCACTGCATTGTTAATCTACAATAATTACACACCCTATCGACCCGAATGTCAAACATCTCTGAGTAACTTTGAACAGGAATTATGGAAAGCCGCAAAATATATTTCGTAATAGTGGCGGGCGGGACCGGCAGCCGCTTCGGTGCCGACCTACCCAAGCAATACTGCATGATGAGCGGTAAGCCCGTACTATGCCACACGATACGTCGCGCTCGCATCGCACTCCCCTCGGCTGAGATCATCACCGTCATCAGCGAGCAGATGCGTGACTTCTGGCTGGAGCTCTCTGACCGCTTCAAGTGCGAGCCGACCAAGCTCGTAACCGGCGGAGCAACACGTTGGGAGTCGGTCAAAAATGCCCTGCAAGCCATCCAAGATACTGACCCAAAGGCTATCGTGCTCATACACGACGCAGCCCGCCCACTGCTCGACAAAACAACGGCAGACGCATTGGTCGAGGCAGTAGAGCCTGAGACATCGGTCGTACCCGTCATGCCGGTCACCGACTCCCTGCGCTATATAAATAAGGAGGGGGTCTCGATAGCTGTAGACCGCGCTGACTTCAGAGCCGTAGCAACCCCGCAGGCATTCCGACTCACCGACCTCAAAGAGGCCTACCGACTTCCCTACGACCAGACATTTACCGACGATGCATCCGTAATGGCGGCAGCGGGGAAGCCGCTGACAAAGCTTGTCGACGTCACCTCAGCTCTCAGCAAGATCACCTCACCCGGCGATATCGCCCGCCTTGAATCCCTATTGTGAACAGCAGATATGAACCAACTGCGCCGCTTCGAGCTGACATATCTGAAGGGTATCGGACCCAAACGGGCAGAGCTCCTTGACCAGCAGTTAGGGCTCAAGACCCTCTACGACCTCCTCCATCACTTCCCGATCAACTACCTCGACAGATCCTCGATTTATAAGATCAAGGATATCAACGGCGAGATGCCTATGATACAGCTCAAGGGGAGGTTTGTCACAATGAATGTCGCCGGCGAAGGTGCCAAAAGCAGACTCGTGGCGCTCTTTTCAGATGGAACAGGTACCATTGAGGTTGTGTGGTTCAACCGAATCCGCAAGCTCCGCGAGATGTATCAGATCGGTCAGGAATACATCATCTTCGGGAAGCCGGAATCGTTCAAAGGCCGCTGGAGCATGGTGCATCCCGAAGTCGATACCACGACCACTGTCGGAGCCATGCAGGGACTGCGCGGAGTCTATTCGCTGACAGAGAAACTGCGTAATGCGGGCTTCTCATCGAGAGTGTTTCACACCTTCATCCAGACAGCACTTGCTACTCACAGCAACATCCCCGATCCGCTTCCCAAAGCGATCCTCGACCGCTACAAATTGATGCCGCTCCCGACTGCGCTCACTCAGATCCACAACCCCACCGATCCTGAGTCGCTCCGTCAGGCTCGCTATCGACTCAAATTCGAGGAGTTATTCTACCTGCAACTCAACATCCAACGATACAGCGCTAAGCGCAACAAAGCCTTGAGAGGATTACACTTCGCGAGAATCGGCCGATTCTTCAATCAGTTCTACAGCGAGTGCCTGCCTTTTGAGCTTACCGGCGCCCAGAAGCGCGTGATCAAAGAGATACGCAATGACATGGGGTCCGGACGGCAGATGAACCGCCTCCTGCAAGGTGACGTAGGCTCAGGCAAGACACTCGTGGCACTTCTGACCATGCTCATCGCGCTCGACAACGGCACTCAGGCCTGCCTGATGGCACCCACTGAGATATTGGCAGCTCAGCACTATGACACCATCTCCAAACTCGTAGCTCCAATCGGTGTCAATGTCAAGCTGCTGACAGGATCAACACGCAAAAAAGAGCGTGACATAATCAATCAGCAGCTTCTTGACGGCTCGCTCCACATTCTAATCGGCACGCACGCCGTCATCGAAGACACCGTGCAATTCAAAAACCTCGGTTTCGTGGTCATCGACGAGCAGCACCGCTTTGGCGTCATGCAGCGCTCACGCCTATGGCAAAAGAACTCCACGCCGCCCCACATGCTTGTCATGACGGCCACCCCCATCCCGCGCACACTTGCCATGACAGTCTATGGAGATCTTGACGTCTCCGTCATCGACGAGCTCCCACCGGGGCGCAAGCCAATCACGACACTGCTCCGCTACGACGCTGCCCGAATGGATGTATATCGCGCCATCGGCCGACAGCTCAAGGAGGGGCGCCAGGTATATATCGTCTATCCGCTTATCAAGGAGAACGAGAAGCTCGACCTCCGCGCACTCGAGTATGGCTACCAAAACATCAAGGACAACTTCCCCTCCTATCGTGTAGCTTACGTCCACGGCAAGATGAAACCCGCCGAAAAGGACCATCAGATGGAGCTTTTCGCCACCCATCAAGCTGACATTATGGTGGCTACAACAGTGATAGAGGTGGGCGTAAATGTCCCGAACGCTACAGTCATGGTAATCGAAAATGCCGAGCGCTTCGGACTCTCTCAGCTTCACCAGCTGCGCGGACGTGTTGGCCGAGGTGGCGACAGAAGCTACTGCGTCCTGATGTCAAAGCCACAAATCTCCGGCATAACACGTAAGCGACTGGAGCTCATGACCACTACGACCGACGGATTCCTCATTGCTGAAGCCGACCTCAAGATGCGAGGCCCCGGTGACCTGGAAGGGACCATGCAGAGCGGCATAGCCATTGACCTCAAAATAGCCAGCCTGTCGTCTGACGGCGACATCGTTCAGATAGCACGTGATGCAGCCGAAGACCTGCTTGATGCCGATCCGGCGCTCTCGCTCCCCGACCACCGCAGCATCGCCAACGAGCTGTCGGCGCTCTTCCCCCGCCCTATCGACCTGTCGCGAATCAGCTGATCAGGGATTCAGCAAGTCAGGATTAAAGAAATCAAAGACGCTCTTCCCCATCTCCAAGGCAAAGCGCGCCGGGCTCTCGGGATTGAGCTTGACAGCCATATTATAGGCTGAAAGCGCTTCCGAACGCTTATCGAATTTCCATAACACCCGCCCCAGACAATAGTAGGCACTGTCATCCTGAGGATTATCCGCCAGCACTCTATCCAAAGCCTCCTTAGCTTTTGAAAAGTCGTCAAGAGATATTATTTTACTAATTTCAGTTTCAGTCATTAGGCCATTTATTATTATATTTGCAAAGATAATCTTAATTGAGATATGATTAAACGCTTAGCAATAATAATCTGTACACTCGGAGCTCTG
>JAAVFS010000032.1 GCA_014800605.1 Bacteroidales bacterium
ACAGCGGCCTATCGTATCGAGCAGATGCGCCAGACGTATGGCGTAGACAAATCGAATCTTCTGCCGCAGCTAAATGGAAATGTTTATGCTAATGATGAGACCAATGATTACTCTGGAATCGGGATAACTCACGACCGGGAAATCGGAGTCAAGGTCTCAGTTTCATGGGAGATGAATCTCCTGGGGTCGCTTGTTTGGGCAAAGAAACGGGGCCAGGCAAATCATCAGGTCTCGGAGGCTGACTTCAGGGCGATGCAGGTCTCGATTATAGCGCAGACAGCTGAGGCTTATTATAGACTTGTCGCGTTGGAAAATGAGTATGCCATCGTACGTCGGACAGTCGAGACCCGCAAGGAGTCACTCCGAATGGCAAAAATCCGGTTTGAGGGTGGCATGACATCGGAAACCGTCTATCAGCAGGCTATGGTGGAATACTCTTCGGCAGCATCCCTTGTCCCGAATCTTAAGAGACAACTATCGAAGGCTAGAAATGCACTGACACTTCTGATGGGGGAGTTTCCGCAGGACACGTTGTCATCCGGGATAAAGAGCGTGGCACCTATCAGGATCGATAAATTGCCGGTCGGAATCCCGTCTGAGCTGCTTAAGCGACGTCCTGATATCCGTGCGGCGGAGCTTCGGTTGTCATCAGCTATGGCTAATGTCGGGTATATGTATGCTGACAGATTCCCGACGTTGCAGTTGGGCTTCACCCCCGGTTTCGAGAATAATGAATTGACGAAATTCCTGAAATCTCCATTTACATTTATAGTCGGATCGGTCGCCGGGCCTATATTTGACTTTGGAAAGAGGAAATACCGGTATAAGGCTGCAATTGCTGAATACGAGCAGAGCCGTCTGCAATACGAAAAGGCTGTCGTACGGGCTTTTACAGAGGTCAGTACGGCTATTGAGTCCTATATGGAGGCTCAGCAATCCAGTGTCCTCAAGATGAATCTTTGTGAGGCGGCGGCCAAATACAATCAGCTTGCGCAGCTACAGTATCGGGCAGGCTCGCTGAATTATATAGATGTACTGGAC
Source organism: Bacteroidales bacterium (assembly GCA_014800605.1). Classification (GTDB taxonomy): domain Bacteria; phylum Bacteroidota; class Bacteroidia; order Bacteroidales; family Muribaculaceae; genus JAAVFS01. The sequence goes on from JAAVFS010000032.1 coordinate 1,042, forward strand.
GCACAGCGACGCTTCTTTGATGCACAGATTGATGAAAGCAATGCTATCCGCGACGAATATCTTGCGCTGATCGATCTCTACAGAGTCTTAGGAGGGGGATGGTCTTTATAAGAGTGTGCCGTATCTTGAGAGAAACGCAAGCAGCTACAAACATATCGGGCAGGCTTGTTGTTTTTTAGGGAAAGGACGAAATATTATGGCAAGCATTTTATTGTGGATAGGAATTGCAGTGACGGTGATCGGTTGGCTGGCGCTGTTCTGGCAGGCATCAAAGCGCCTGGCAGTAAATGATGAATTGGACAAATTACCTCGGAAGAAGGCTGCGTTGCAGCTCCGAAGGAATTATTGTCTCATGACGATTCTTGCAGGTATGGTGATAATAATGATAGCGCTTATAATATAGGTGGTATCTTTGCGCTGACGTTTCGATATGCTATTAATGAATTTATAATTTGATGTAATCGGCAATATGGAGCTGCGTGAACGCAAGATTTATAGAGTGACACTGGTCGGGTCTGTGGTCAATGCCGCATTGATCGCTGTTAAATTGCTGGCCGGCATATTTGGCCGCAGCTCAGCATTGATAGCAGATGGCGTGCATTCGCTGACAGACTTTGTATCGGATGTCATTGTGCTGATATTTGTAAAGATAGCCGGTAAGCCAAGCGACAAGGGACACGATTATGGACATGGTAAGTTTGAGACACTTGCCACACTTATTATCGGTCTGATTCTACTGGTTGCCGGTGTCGGACTGGGAGTTGAAGGGGGCCTTCAGATTGTGCGTAGCCTGCACGGCGAGCTTCTTCCCGAGCCGTCGTGGATCGCACTGGTAGTGGCGCTGGTATCGATTGTCGCAAAAGAGATCCTGTACCGCTACACCATTAGCTGGGGAAAGAGGCTAAATTCTGACGCGGTGAGGGCCAACGCATGGCATCACCGCAGCGACGCAATTTCGTCATTCGGCACTGCCGTCGGTATCGCAGGCGCGATATATTTGGGTCAGAAATTTAGAATACTCGACCCGATTGCAGCTGCGATAGTCAGCGTCTTTGTCATCAAGTCCGGCTATGACATCATGAAGCCGTGCATCAGTGAGCTGCTTGAGAGCTCGCTCCCCGACAGCCAGGTGAAGACTCTTGAGGATATCATCATGTCGACACCCGGAGTCAAAGGATTCCACCACCTGCGTACAAGAAAGGTCGGCAATTCGATAGTTATTGACGTCCACATCAAACTTGACGGATCGCTGCGTCTGGTCGAGGCGCATAATATTGCAACGGTAGTCGAGACGGCGATAAAGGATCGCTTCGGCAAGAGCAGCATCATAAATATCCACATGGAGCCCTGGAAAGAGTAGTGTTCTTTGATGAAATTGTGCTATCTTTGCTACTGTTTTACAGCAATAGTTAAGTAAAGATGGCAACAAATGTAAAGTACACCGGCCTGAGCGATGCTCAAGTTGAGGAGAGCCGCCGGCAACACGGCACAAATGTGCTGACTCCCGTTGCTAAGGAGTCGTTGTTCAAGAAGTTTCTTGGAAAATTCAATGATCCGCTGATCATCATCCTTCTCGTAGCCGGCGCCCTTTCGATAGCGATTTCTTGCTATGAGTATTGGCTGATTCCGGCCTCTAAGGGTGGCAATTCAGTTAGTGTCTTTTTTGAGCCGATCGGTATCTTTGTTGCGATCCTGCTTGCCACCGGCCTTTCATTTTTCTTTGAGTATAGAGCCGACAAGGAATTTAATCTGCTGAACAGGGTCAACGACGACGAGCCTGTTCAAGTAGTCAGAAACGGCAATCCCACCGAAGTGCCTCGTCGGGACATCGTCGTGGGCGATATCGTCGTTCTCACCACGGGATGTGAGATACCGGCCGACGGTGATCTTCTTGAGGCCTACGATCTTAGCGTCGATGAGTCGACACTGACCGGCGAACCGATTGCCTCCAAGACTACTGATGAGGCCCACTTTGACCCCGAGGCCACCTTCCCCTCTAATCGAGTTCTTCGCGGCACAAAGGTCATGGAGGGTCATGGCGTGATGCAAGTCACTGCTGTAGGCGATTCGACCGAGAATGGCAAGGTGTTTGAGGCCGCCCAGATCGACGACCATATCAAGACCCCTCTTGACGAGCAGTTTGATCGACTGAGCCGACTGATCAGCATAGCCTCATATATCATCGCAGGACTGATTATTGTAGGACGTATTATAATGTATGTGTCGTTGGGCGGCGAGTTCGACTGGATGCACTTTATCTCATATATGCTTGAGAGTCTGATGATAGCCGTGACGCTTGTCGTAGTGTCAGTGCCAGAAGGACTTCCCATGGCTGTGACATTGTCGCTCGCCTTCTCGATGCGCCGAATGTTGAAGACCAACAATCTTGTCAGAAAGCTTCATGCCTGTGAGACAATGGGCGCGATCACCGTGATCTGTACAGACAAGACCGGCACTCTGACTCAGAACAAGATGCAGGTGGCCGAGACGAAATTTTTCGGGCAACCGAGCGACGAGGTGCTCAATCTGAGCATAGCGGCCAACTCCACCGCACGCCTTGACCTCTCTGACAATATACCGCGCCCGCTGGGCAACCCGACGGAGGGCGCGCTGCTCCTGTGGCTCTATGATCGTGGCGTCGATTATGAAAAAATCCGCGAGAGTGTCGACGTCGTTGAGGAGCTGCCCTTCTCTACAGAGCGCAAATATATGGCTACTGTTGTGGCTGATAAGGCAACCGGCAAGAAGTATCTGTTAGTCAAGGGTGCGCCGGAGATCGTGTTCGGGCTTTGCAGCGACACATCCGGAGTCACTCGTGCGGAGATTGACGCGCAGCTCCTCGCCTATCAGAATCAGGCTATGCGTACACTCGGCTTCGCTTACATGGAGCTCCCGTCTGATGGCAGCGGCTATGAGATTGCCAATGGCCGACTGACTGCTGACGGCCTGAGATTTTTAGGAGTCTCTGCCATATCCGACCCTGTGCGTCAGGATGTGCCGGATGCCGTTCAGCATGTGATTGACGCAGGAGTCAAGGTTAAGATCGTCACGGGCGATACTCCCGCTACGGCATGCGAGATCGGTCGACAGGTAGGCCTTTGGGATGACGCCGTGGATGGCGACAAGAACATCATCACAGGCACGGAGTTTGCTGCTCTGACTGATGAGGAGCTCAAAGAGCGTGTCGAGGATTTCAAGATCATTGCCCGTGCACGTCCGCTCGACAAGAAGCGACTCGTAGAGGCCTTGCAGGCCAACAATGAGGTTGTTGCTGTCACTGGCGATGGCACAAACGATGCTCCGGCTCTCAAGGCAGCTCATGTCGGGCTCTCGATGGGCGACGGCACTTCTGTGGCAAAAGAAGCATCGGATATAACTATTGTCGACAACTCCTTCACCTCTATCGGTCGTGCCGTGATGTGGGGCCGTTCGCTCTACCGCAACATCCAGCGCTTTATCCTGTTCCAGATGACGGTCAATGTCGTAGCCTGTCTGATAGTGTTGTGCGGCGCATTTATGGGAACAGAGTCGCCGCTCACGGTGACTCAGATGCTATGGGTTAACCTGATAATGGACACATTCGCAGCTATGGCGCTCGCTTCGCTTCCGCCGAGCGAGTCGGTGATGAAGGACAAACCCCGCTCACGGACCTCGTTTATCATCGACCGCGCGATGTGGAAGTCGATTTTGGGTGTCGGTCTGACCTTCTTTGTCGTTCTGCTCGGCATCCTGTATTATTTCCACCACACTGATCTCCAATCGCTGACGCAGGTGGGAAGCCTTAAGTGGCTCCCGGCCAGAGATCTGTCGGTCGCAGAGCTCTCGCTCTTCTTCTCGATATTTGTTTTCCTTCAGTTCTGGAACCTCTTCAATGCGCGCGCCTTTGCGACAGGAAAGTCGATCTTCCGCCTTAGCGAAAGCACAGGTTTTAAGTTGATCACGGCCCTGATTCTCATCGGCCAGATTGTCATAGTGACCATAGGAGGTAAGTTCTTCAGCGTAGAGCCCCTGTCAGTCGCCGATTGGCTGATCGTAATCGGCTCTACATCACTGGTGCTCTGGATCGGTGAGCTATTCCGCCGATTTTCCAATTAATCAGGCATTTTTTCCGATGTCTACCGATAAACAAAGCCGCTGACCGACGCAGGCATATTGCATAGCAATATAAAAAGTTGTATCTTTGCGTAATATGCTGTCTATAGATAAATCTCAGATTCATCAGATGCCGGTTGCGAAGTTTCCCGGCAAAATATATGTAATTGATAATGCGGCCGATGCACGCTCGGCTGTCGCATATCTCATGCGCCAGTCTGCCGTTGGATTTGACACAGAGACACGCCCTACATTCCGCAAGGGTGAGACCCATAATGTCGCCCTCGTACAGATTTCCACGTCCGATGAGTGCTTCCTGTTCAGAGTCAACCTTATCGGTTTTTGCGAGCCCCTCAGGCAGCTCATGGAGAGCCGCGACGTGCTCAAGATCGGACTCTCGACCAAGGATGATTTCCATGGTCTGGCACGCCTTGCCCCGATCGTTCCCGGCGGTATCATCGAGCTACAGCATTTTGTCGGCAAATATGACATCACCGACCAGTCGCTGCAGAAAGTGTATGCTATCATCTTCGGCGAGCACATTACGAAGGGTCAGCGTCTGACCAACTGGGAGGCAAAGACCCTGACCCCGGCCCAGCAAGACTATGCATCGCTTGATGCTTGGGCATGCCTTCGCATTTATCGTCATCTATCCGAGGGGCTGTTTGATCCGGCCACCTCTCCTTATGTCAAAGAGCAATGAAGAAGTCGACACTCATCCCCCTTATGCTTACAGCCTATCTGTTTGTCATGGCTGCCTGGGGATATAAATTCTGGGCCGACGGGACCTACTCCTCGCTGAGATATTTCGGTATTATCGCCGTGACGCTCGTCATCATTATCCTGCTCCATTTCCATCTGAAAAAATATCCGCGTCGCAATCGCAGAAATAAGTAGAAACAAGTATAAACAATCATATCACCTAATAATGAGAAAACTGACATTAGCCATTGCCGGCACACTGACAATAACAACCGCTATGACATCGTGCAAATCAAAAAGTGCGATCGAATATCCGGTAGCACCGACAGATAATACCGTCGATTCCTACTTCGATCTGTCTGTCGCCGACCCGTATCGTCCCCTTGAGGATGATACCGCCGCGGTCACCAAAGCCTGGGTTGAAGCCGAAAATAAAGTGACTCAGGACTATCTGGCTCAGATTCCTTATCGTCGGAAACTCCGCGACCGTCTGGAGACCTTATTCAACTTTCCCCGTCAGGGTCTCCCCTGGAAGGCTGCCGATGGCCGCTACTATCATTTCTATAATGACGGCTTGAAAAATCAGTCAGTACTGATGCGCAGCGACTCGATCGACGGAGAGTACACCCCCTTCCTTGACCCGAACACGCTCAGCGACGACGGCACTGTAGCTCTCACCGGCGTCAGCTTCTCCAACGATGGTAAGTATATGGCCTACACTATCTCGCGCAGCGGTAGCGACTGGACCGAAATCTATGTGATGGACACAGCTACCGGCGACCTTCTCGACGACCATATAGAGTGGGCTAAATTCACCTCTGCCGACTGGAATGGTGATGGCTTCTACTATAGCGCCTACGAGCGCCCCGGCGATGGCAAGGAGTTCTCAAATGCTAACGAAAACCACCGCATCTATTACCACAAGCTCGGCACATCCCAGAGCGATGACGTTCAGGCTTACGGCGATCCGGAGCACCCACTGCATTTCCACTCAGCGTGGGTGCCTGACTCCGAGGACTACCTCTTTGTCAAGGGCGGAGGTGACGGCTTCGGCGAGTCTGTCATGTTTAAAAGCCTCAGGACCCCCAATGCCGACTGGGTTGTCATGGAGCCCTCACAGGATTTGGAAATCAACATCATAGATATCATCGGCAAGGATATATACTTCACCACCACCGAGGGCGCCCCCCGTCGCCGCCTGATGAAGGCTCCTTTAGATCGCCCGACCAAAGAGAATTGGGTCGAGGTGGTTCCGGAAGCCGAAGGTGTGCTTACATCTGCTGAGCTCGCCTCCGACAAGCTGATCCTTGTCTATGAAAAGGATGCTGCCAATCAGGCGTTTGTCTATGGTCTTGACGGCAAGCAGATCTGCGAGATTGAGCTTCCCACATTCTCCTCGGTATCATTCTCTACCTCTAAGAAGTCGGACGATGTGTTCTATTCAGCCGCATCTATGTGTCTCCCCACGACTATCTATACCTACGATCTTGCCAGCAACAAGTCGGAAACCTACCTGACAACCGACATCAACGGATTCAATCCCGCCGACTATGTGACTGAGCAAGTATTCTATCCCTCGGCCGACGGAACAATGATACCCATGTCGTTGACCTATAAAAAAGGACTTGAGCGCGATGGAAAGAACCCCGTCTACCTCTACGGTTATGGAGGCTTCAACATCTCCCTTAACCCTGCATTCTCATCTCACCGCGTCCTCTGGCTTGAAAATGGCGGTATCTATGCCGAAGCCAACCTGCGTGGTGGCGGCGAGTATGGCGAGGAATGGCATCACGCCGGTACCAAGCTCAACAAGCTTAACGTGTTCAATGACTTCATCGCTGCCGCCGAGTATCTCATCGAGCAGGGATGGACATCACCCGAATACATGGCTATCTCAGGTGGCAGCAACGGAGGCCTCCTCGTCGGCGCGACAGTCAATATGCGTCCCGAGCTCTTCAAGGTGGCAATCCCCCGCGTGGGTGTGATGGACATGATGCGCTATCACCTGTTCACCATCGGTTGGAACTGGGCGAGCGACTATGGCCGCTCTGACGACTCAGAGGAGATGGCCCACTACCTCTATGGATACTCACCTCTCCATAATATCAAGAATGACGGCACTCCCTATCCGGCTATTATGGTCACCACTGCCGACCACGACGACCGCGTAGTGCCTGCCCACTCATTCAAGTATGCCGCCCGACTTCAGGCCTCGGATACAGGCGATGCGCCCAAGATCATACGTATCGACTCCAAGGCCGGCCACGGTGCAGGTAAGCCTGTAAGCAAGGTCCTCGACGAGCAGGCTGATATGTATTCGTTTATCTTCTATAATCTCGGAATTGAGCCCGTTGTCCCGGAATAAACTCATAGCAGCTGTCGCTGTATCACTGACTCTCTCAGGCTGTTTTACCGGTGTCGAAAGTACGCCGAAGATCACATCCAAGGATGTACGCAAACGCAATGCCACTGAGAGTCCGGAGATGCGCTATGCATCGGGACTGGTTACTCAAGCTCCGAAGGAGTGGGAGCGTGGCAAGGAGTTTGTCGTGACTGACAAGCGCATATCCTACGCGCTGACCCCCGTAGAGCTGGCGATGAAAGTCTCGCCGGATGACCGACTGACGCTCGACCATCTGGCGGAGGTCCCGTCGCTGACAGATGTCGATGATACCGACTTCGTTTTCCTCACTCAGTTCGGCGACACGCTTCGCTATCGTGTGGATGCCCCTCTCGGAGAGATAAATCAGCGCGACAGGCTCGAAGTTCCGTTTACGATCGAGCTGTCGCTGGTCGAGGCGGCACAAGCGTTATTAGCCGGCAATGACTATTGGATTACAACACCTGTCTGGTTTGACGAGAATGGCGACAACATCGTTGGTCGGCAGCTTGTCAAGGTTCATATCGATTCTGTGACTCCGGGCAATTCGGTCTATCCGCTTTCCGTCAATTTCACCGATGAGCGCGGCCAGCATTCCCGCGTGTTCATGTCGGCAGGCACCGGCGCTCGCGCAACACGCAATTTTGACACGCTTTTCACACTGATCGATCCCCGCCTGAAATATAAGGATATCTCGCCCGATGTGTGGGACTTCATCACGCGCTGCGCTGTCCGAAAGGATATGACCCGAGAGGAGTGCCGGCTGGCTGTCGGGAGCCCCAACGAGGTCATCTACGGGCACTACATGGAGCGGTGGAATTATGACAATGGCCGATACCTGATCTTCGATGACGATCATCTCCGTAGCTTTAGATTCTGAATGAAGCTGACTTTTCTTGGCACCGGAACTTCGACCGGTATCCCCGTTCTGGGATGCCGATGCAGGGTCTGTCTGTCGACTGACCGCAGGGATATGCGTCTGAGATGCTCCTCGCTCATAACGACTGACGACGGGCGACATATCCTGATCGACTGTGGCCCTGACATCCGTACACAGCTTCTGGCCAACGACGTCCGCTCGATAGATTCTGTGTTGATTACTCACAGTCATTATGACCATGTCGGGGGTCTCGACGACCTGCGCACGCTCTCATATGAAAACCCCGTCGAGATATTCTGCACGGCTGATGTCGCTGCCGATATCCGCCGGCTGATGCCCTACTGCTTCAGCGGGAAAAACTATCCCAACATCCCGCGGCTGACTCTGACGGTCATCAAGCCCTACGTCCCGTTTCAGACTTGCGGTGTGCGATTCGAGCCGCTACGTGTCAGGCACGGGCAACTCCCAATCGTAGGCTATCTTTTTGGCAGCACCGCTTACCTGACTGATGCGACCGAGATACCCGCAGAATCGTTGGATCTCCTGTCGGGATTGGATGTGCTGATAATAAATGCTTTGCGCATTACTCCAAATCCGACTCACATGAATCTTGCCGAGGCGCTGAGTGTCATTAAGGCCGTAAGTCCGCGGCAGGCTTATCTGATACACATGAGCCACCAGATGGGGGGCCATGCAGAGGCTTCTTTGCGACTGCCCCCAGGAGTCGAGTTTGCCTATGATAATCTGACTATTACCCTCGGCGAATGGCCTGATCAGAGCTGTAGGTGCTGAGGCAGGCAGTGAGTCATGTATTTTATCACGTCGTTGAGCGGCAGGATCGTGCGGCTGTCATTCGGTATGAGTGTGACAGGCTCTTCGTTGAGGAGTGTCATGACATACTGTTTACCGCTTTTGCTTTTGAGCAGTACAAACTGAATGTTGGAAGCCATCGGCACGACATGGAAGTCCTTCCAGTGCTGACGTACGGTGTCGAAGTAGTTGGTCATGTAGTAGCATTCCGGCAGGTGAAGCTGTGAGAGTAGCGGCATCAGGGTCTCGGCATGGCCGAATCGGAGATTAGCTGTCACAGTGCTTTTGCCATCAGCTGCCAGGCTCAGCGACTCGATGATATTCTGTATCAGATCTGATGTGATTTCGGCCGGAAGTGTCGAAATGGTGGTGGCTGTCCTTACGAGATACTGGCGCATGTTGAAGCATGACCAGAGAGCATTATACTCATCGAGAGTGAAGTAGTAGGATGGATCTACCGTCCGGCCCATTGCGCTCATGCCGGCAAGTACATAGTATTCACATAGAGCCAATTGGCGCCAGTCGTCGGGGAGGGGATAGGTGTTACCAAGGACTCGTTTTAGCGGTTCGGCGGTGATGACGCTCTCGATGTATTCATCGTAGACCTGCTTTGTAGCGTCCTCCTTGCGCCACTCTACATATTCAGTGTCGACGTCAAAGGGACGAAGAAGCGGCGAATTGTTACGACCGCTGTTAGTCGCGATTTCTATTTTATTGTTGAGTCGGTCGAGCTGATGAGTGAACTCGTACATGCTCATCACGCATCGCGGTGCATAGCTTGAGATGGCCGAGATGCGGGTGTCTTTAAACAGGTCGGGGAAGTTGAGATACATTCTGGAGGCTATTCCTCGCTGTTCGGCTTTGCCTAAGGAGTCGAGTGCGCCCCAGTTGTTGGCCGACAGCCCGATGACGTCGTTGCAAAGCTTCAGGAGTCGGTGTCCGGCTGTCGTGATCGTGCCGAGCGAGTCAGCTTTCAGCAGTGCATTCTTGATCGCAACGGTATATTTTGGTGAGGCCGGAAAGCGGGCGCCGTGCCGACCGACATGATCTATGTAGACAGCTGTAAGCGAGTCGGGAAGTGTCAGTTGGACACGGTCGGGGTAGGGCATCAGACTCCCGGAGCATTGTGTCCAGGAGTATTTGGTTGCAGTCGGGTCAGCT